>DAIDHU010000388.1 GCA_027451915.1 Thiomonas sp.
CAGGCGATCAGACGGTGGGCATCTTGCAGCCCATCTCGGCCGCCGACTTGGCGATCGAGGCGCCCGGCACGATGTTCGAAACGTCGAACAGGTCGGGGTACTTGCCGCCGGTGTTCACGTGGCCGGGGAACATGCTGATCATCAGCTGGTGGTCCGCGGCGCGGTACACGGGCAGATGCGGCTGCAGCGCCACCTCGGGCGGCAGCTCCAGGCCTTCCAGCGCCTTGATCACCTTGATCGAGTCGGTGGACTTGGCCTTTTCCACGGCCAGGCGGAAGGCATGGGTCGAGGCATAGCCGAACCACACGCGCGCAGAGGGGTATTCGCCGTTGTTGGCGGCGGCGAAGCGCTTGACGAAGTCCGCCACGTGGGGGGTCTTGGGCTGCTTCCAGTACCACTCCATGGTCCACCAGCCGTAGCGGGCGGCCTCGGGCAGCGCCTGCGCCTGCTCGAGTTCGAACAGGGCCCCGCCGACGGCGATGTCCTTGTTGATCCCGAACTGCGCGATCTGCTTCATCGCGTTGACCTGGTCGTTGCCGGCCAGCAGCAGGCACAGAACGTTCGGGGCCTTCGCCTTCACGTCGATCAGGTAGGAGGAGAAGTCGGTGGTGCCCACAGGCGCCAGCGCGCCGCCGACCACCGTGCCACCCGCCTTCTTGATCTGCGCTTCGTAGTCGGTCTGCTCCGACTTGCCGAAGGCGTAGTCGGTGGTCAGGAAGTACCACTTCTTGCCGAACTTCTTGAACAGGGTCTCGAAGTCCCCGGAGGTCAGCATCCAGGTGGTCGAGCAGGTGCGGAAGGTGAAGGGGTTGCAGGAGGTGCCGGTCAGGGAGTCGACGTGGCCGCCGGTGGCGATGAACACCTTCTTGTGGCGGGCGGCGAACTGCGACACGGCCAGCGAGGCGGCCGAGTTCACGGTGCCCATCAGGAAGTCGACATTGCTCTGGCTCAGCAGCCGGGCGCACTTGTCGACCGCGGTGCCGGGATTGCCGGCGCTGTCCTCGACCAGCACTTGCAGCGGGCGGCCCATGACGCCGCCGGCCTTGTTGATTTCCGCCTCGGCGAATTTGGCCCCCTTGATCTCACTCTGGCCCAGCGCCGCGAAGGTGCTGGTGATGGGGTCCACCATGCCGATCTTGATGGGCTTCTCGCTGGCGGCCCAGGTGGGCGTCTGGCTCAGGAGGGCGGCCAGGCCGGTGGCCCCGGCGGTCTTGATGAAATCGCGACGATCGAAATCGCCGCTGCCAAGCTCTTGCTTGCCCGGTTTCTGCATTGCGGTCTCCAGTGGTTGGCGTGGGCCTTGGGGAGCCTCTTCTAGGGATGTAGGCAACATGCAACGCGGATGCTAGAACCCGAAATCCCATTGCGGCATGCGGGTTTGTCGGGGTTGTGTCGCTTGCGAAAGTAACCATGCATGACCTTGTCGTCAAAAAACTGGCGAAACGACAAAAAGGCACTCCCGAAGGCTTCAACTTGTCACGATGTATGCAAGAGTCGGCCCCACAATGCACCGAAGGCCGCGAGCGGTATACGCAAGAGCCGCGATGACGGCAGGGTGGCGTGATGCAGGCGGCTGATCAGGTCGAATCCCGGGCAGGCGCCGGGCCCTCCGAGCAGGGCCTGCGCGGCCATTTCTCCGGCCACGCCGGCCAGCGCCAGGCCGTGGCCGGAGAAGCCCTGCACGTAGACGCAGGCAGGGCCGAGGCGCCCGAAGTCGGGCGCGCGGTCGACGCTGGCGTCGATCCAGCCGCCCCAGTCGTGGGTGATGCGCACATGGTCCCACTGGGGGAACACCCGGAGCATGGCGCGGCGCAGGCGCCGTCGGCGCTCGTCGGGGTCCCGCAAGGCGCGGTCGACCCGCCAGTGCGCGCCGGCGCCGAACACCAGGCGCGCGTCGGGGGTGAAGCGGAAATAGTCTGGTACGAAATCCGTGTCGCACACGGCGAAGCCTGCCGGAGGGACGCCCGATCCCAGGGATTCTGTGGCGAGTATGCAACTGGCCACGGGCAGGATGCGTGCGCGCAGCCGGCGCAGCGGCACGCCCGGCACCACGCCGCCGGCCAGCAGCACCCGGCGGGCGCGCACGCGCCCTCGGGGACAGAGCAGCAGCTGAGCGCCGTCCGGCCGCCCCAGGCCTTGCAGGCGCAGCACCGGACTATGTTCGTGGATGCGCACCCCCAGGGCCAGTGCCGCGCGTGCCAGGCCCAGGGTGTAGTTCAGCGGGTGCAACTGCCCGCCCAGGGGATCGAGCACGCCACCCATGTAGCGCTCGCTGTGCAGCGCGGCGCGCAACGCGGCGCCCTCCAGCCAGCGCAGTTGCGTGGCGCCGTAGCGTTGCTGGCGGTGGCGCATCGCCGCGTGCACCCGCTCGGCCTGGGAGTCGGTGCGCGCGACCAGCACGGCGCCATCGCGCCAGTCGCAGTCGATGGCGTGGTCGCGGATGCGCGCGCGCAGGCGCCGCAGGGCCTGCTGGGAGACTTCCCAGGCGAGGGCGGCGCCATCCGGGCCCAGTCTGCGCTCCAGCGCCTCGATGCCGCAGGCGAAGTCCCCCAGGGCCTGGCCCCCGTTGCGCCCCGAGGCTCCCGAGCCGACACGACCGGCCTCCAGCACGCTCACCCGCAGCCCGCTGCGAGCCAGTTCGATGGCCGCGCACAGGCCGGCGATTCCGGCGCCGACCACGCAGGCGTCGGCGTCCACGGTCTCCTCCAGCGCCGGCAGCTCCGGGCGCGCCTGCGCGGTCTCCACGTACAGGCTGCGCCCGTCCAGCCGGGGCAGGCGCAGCAGGGGAGCGGGGGCCGACAAGGCGCGGGACATGGCACGCTGCCGGCATGCCGTCTGCGGCCAGGCAGCGCGCCCAGCATAGGCCGCGGGGCGCGCGGGCGCCTGCGTCGGCCTCGATGACCCCACGCCCCCGGGGCATGGGGCCCGCCCCGGACGTTCAGGGTCGCAGGTAGGCGAAGCCCGCGTGTTCCAGTTGCATGATGCGCGCCACCCCGGCGGGCACCACGGTGGCCTCGGGCACCACCACCGGCATGTGGCCGGTCTTGCGCGCCATGGCCTCCATGGTGTTGTGGCAGGCGTCGAACTCCACGCCCTCGCTGTTCTCGGATTCAAGGCGCGCGGCCACGGGGCTGTTCTTCAGCAGCATGGGCAGGCCGGGGCCGAAGGCCACCACCACCACGCGCACGCTCTCCTGGCCGAAGAAGTCCAGAAGGTTCTGCGCGTTGTTCAGCACCAGGTTCCAGTAGTCAGGGTTGTTCTCGCTGACCTGGATCACCACCTGCCGGGTGGCGAAGGGCAGCTGGTGGGCGAAGGTCGGGTGGTCGAAATCGAACTTGGCCACCGGCTGGGCCGGCGCGTCGGCGGCGCTGGCGCCTGCCATCGAGGCCAGGCCGAGACCGAGGCCGAACAGCGCGGCCCGGAGAGCGCGGAGTGGGTTCATGGCGGGAATCTCCTCAAGTTGGGGTGCAGCCCAGGCCGGCCGCGACAGCATCTTATCGATCCATGAATACATGGCGATATGGAAAAGTGAAAGGGCATTCTGCGCAACCATCCGGAAAAGTCCAATGGATTCTTCGCATGGGTGTTATCGCCTTTTTGGTTACAAATACCCCGCGCAGTACGCGGGGAAAGGCGCCCCGCGCCCTTCAGCTTTGCACCAGGCGCCGCGATCGCGCGATGGACAGCAGGATGCCCGTGCCCAGCATCAGCGTGGCCAGCGCGGTGCCGCCGTAGCTGACGAAGGGCAGGGGCACGCCGACCACGGGCAGGATGCCCGAGACCATGCCCATGTTCACGAAGGCATAGGTGAAGAAGATCATGGTGATCGACGCGGCCAGCAGGCGGGAGAACAACGTGGGTGCCTGGGATGAAATGTACAGTCCGCGACCGATAAAGAACAAATAGCTGAGGACCAGGGTCACGTTGCCCACCAGGCCCCATTCCTCGGCCAGCACCGCGAACACGAAGTCGGTGTGGGACTCCGGCACGAAATTCAGGTGCGCCTGGGTTCCGTGCAGATAGCCCTGGCCCCAGACGCCGCCCGAGCCGATGGCGATCATGGACTGGATGATGTTGAAGCCGGTGCCCAGCGGGTCGGACTGCGGGTCCAGCAGCATGAGGATGCGCTGGCGCTGGTAGTCGTGCATGAAATGCCACAGCACGGGAGCCGCCGCGGCGGCCGCCAGCGCGCCGGCCAGCAGTACGCGCCACGACAAGCCGGCGAAAAAGATCACGAAAAATCCCGTCGACAGCACCAGCATCGCGGTACCCAGGTCGGGCTGCTTCATGATCAGCCCCACGGGAATGGCCAGCAGCAGCCCGGCGATGCCGTAGTCGCGCAGCCGGATCAGGCCCTCGCGTTTCTGGAAATACCACGCCAGCATCAGCGGCATGGCGATTTTCATGACCTCCGAGGGCTGGATCACCACCCCGACATCCAGCCATCGGCGCGCCCCCTTGCGGACCAGCCCGAAGGTGGCGGTGGCCACCAGCAAGGCGACCCCCAGCGCGTACAGCGGAACGGCCACCTGCATCAGGCGCTGCGGCGGGATCTGCGCCACCGCGAACAGCACCAGCAGCCCGAACAGCAGATTGCGCAGCTGGTCGCTGAAATGGATGGGCTGATTCTGCAGCGCGGAAAACAGCACGATGCAGCCGATGCCCACCAGCATCAGCAAGGCGCACAGCAGCGGAACGTCGAAGCCGCTGAAGTAGGGGCGCAGGCGCTGGCGCAGCGAGGCGCGGTTGATCACGGTGGTCACAGGCGCTCTCCTGGGTCCGGGTCCGGGCATTCGGGCGCGGCGCCGAAACGGCTGAACAGCGGGCCCGCGCCGCAGTGGGCCGCAACGTAGCGCCCTTCGCG
>DAIDHU010000389.1 GCA_027451915.1 Thiomonas sp.
CAAGACCCATTTCGGGAACAAGGTCTTCGACGCCGTGATCCCGCGCAACGTGCGCCTGGCGGAGGCCCCCAGCTACGGCCTGCCGGGCGTGGTGTTCGACCGCGCCAGCCGCGGCGCGCAGGCCTACATCGAATTCGCCGAGGAACTGGTGCGCCGGGTCGGCCCGCCAGGCCGCCGTTCCTCGCCCAACGCCCAGTAAACCGTCGCATGAACACCGTCCCGAAGAACTCCCCGGACGCCCGCGCGCCGAAAAAGCGCAAGGGCCTGGGCCTCGGCCTGGAGGCCCTGCTCGGCGCGCAGGGCGCCGAGATCACCTCGTCGGCGCCGCCGTCGAGCCTGCCGCTGGATGCCCTGGTGCCGGGCCAGTACCAGCCGCGCACCCGCATGGACGAGGGTGCGCTGTTCGAACTCGCCGAGAGCATCAAGGCGCAGGGCATCATGCAGCCCATCCTGGTGCGTCCGCTGGCGTCGGGCAAATACGAGATCATCGCCGGCGAGCGCCGCAGCCGTGCTGCCCGCCTGGCCGGCCTGGAACAGGTTCCCGTGCTGGTGCGCGAGGTCCCCGACCAGGCTGCGCTGGCCATGGCGCTGATCGAGAACATCCAGCGCGAGGACCTGAACCCCCTGGAGGAAGCGCAGGGAATCCGGCGCCTGATCGAGGAATTCTCGTTCACCCACGAACAGGCCGCGCAGGCCGTCGGGCGCTCCCGCGTCGCGGTCAGCAACCTGTTGCGCCTGCTGAACCTGGCCCCACCGGTGCAGGACATGCTGCTCGCCGGCGACCTCGACATGGGCCACGCGCGCGCGCTGCTCGCGCTCGACGGCGCCGCCCAGGTGCAGGCCGCGCACCAGGTGCAGGCCCGGCGCCTGTCGGTGCGCGAAACCGAGCGCCTGTGCGCGCGCCGCCAGCAGCCGGAAAAACCCGCGCGGGAAAGCGCGCGACCCGAACAGCGCGAACTCGAACGCCTGGAAAGCGAACTCGGCGAGCATCTGGGCGCGCCGGTGCACATCCGTGCCAAGGGCACCGGCAAGCGCATGCGCGGTGAAATCGCGCTGGTCTTCCACTCCGTCGACGAACTCAACGGCCTGCTCGACCTGCTGCGCAAGCCGGTTTCCTGAAGCGCGGACGCAAGTGGGCGCTCACATCCAGGCGCTCACATCCAGGCGCTCACGTCCAGGCGCCCACACCCGGGCCTTCACATCTGCGGGTCGCGCGCGAACACCCTCAGCACCGAACTGTAGGCCTGCAGCGAAGACCCGGAGAACTCGCCGGCCGACTGGAAGCCGACCAGCGGTACGTCGCCCAGCTGACTGCGCACCAGGCGCAGCTCAGCCCGCAGCGCTGCGTCACGCCGCGCGGCACAGGTCACGAACACCGCCCCGCGCACCGAACCCGAGCCCTCCGGCGGCAAGGCATGGCCGGCCGCCAGGTAGGCCTCGCGGCGCTGCTCCAGCTCGTCGCGCACGTCGGTGCACAGGCGCAGCAAGTCGCGAAGCGATTCGTGCTGGCGGCGCCGGCAGAAGCGCAGCTGCATGCCCGGCTGCAGGTCGGCGGCCAGCGCCACGCCCTGCCCGCCCGGATCGATGCCGATCAGCCCGCGCAGCACGGATCCCGCGGCGCGCGGCAGCTGCGCGTGCTGCGCCGGCCACGACAGCCCCACCACCACCTCGCGCAGGCTCGGCACCAGCTCTCGCCACTGCTCGTGCTCGCGGCTGCGCCGCGGCTGCCCAAGGTCCTCGAGCAAGGCGCCCAGCGCCGGCCGGCCGTCCAGCGCGTACACCACGTTGTCCGTGCAGCGCGTGACGGTGCGCGCGGGCCCCACCGGCTGCAGGCCCTGGCTCAGCCCGCCCAGCAGGCTCACGCGCGACGACAACGCCAGGCCGGAGACCCCTCCGCGCAGCACCGCATCGGCGAAGTGCGCTCCCGCGCCCGGCGTGACCACGCCGCCCCAGACGTCCCCCGAGGTACTGCGCGCACCGAGTTCGGCCACCAGCTCCTCCAGCTC
>DAIDHU010000390.1 GCA_027451915.1 Thiomonas sp.
GGGCTACGTGGGGCTCGACGCCGCGCGAAGCCGGCTCCAGCATGTTGGTGGGCGAAAACCGTGGCGCGGGCACGATCGGCGGTGGACAGATCGAGTTCCGCGCCATCGCCACCGTGCGCCTCCTGAGAATCCCTCCCCGCGAGGTGCAATGGATCGACGAGCGCGAGGACGTATTCGCTGCCTGACAGGAAATGCAACAGCGCGATGGCGGCGAAGATCCGGCGCGCATCGAGTGCATCGCGGTCGACGCCCCGCAGGCCGAGGTCCCCTTGATGCCATCGGGCGCCCTCTATCTCACGATGACCCACCGGCACAACCTGGACTTCGTCATTGGAACCGAGGTTCTGCGCCGCGCGTGAGCTGGCCGGACGTTTTCTTGGCCTGGAAATTGCTTGACGTTCCGCGGGGTCGCGCGTTGGCGTACGGTCCCACACAGTTGCGACAGCCGAGACGACGATGCGCAAATTCGACGAGATGACCGAGATCAGCGGCGCGGTGCGCACCCACTACGCCCCGTACGAAGCCTGGTTGCGGCTCCAGCCGGTCGAGACCATGCAGGCCAAGCGCGAAGAAGCCGAGCTGATCTTCCGCCGCGTGGGCATCACCTTCGCCGTCTACGGCGACGAGGCCGGCACCGAGCGCCTGATTCCCTTCGACCTGATCCCGCGCATCATTCCGGCTGCCGAATGGATCGAGCTGGAAGCCGGGCTGGTGCAGCGCGTGACCGCGCTGAACCGGTTCATTCACGACATCTACCACGAGCAGGACATCCTGCGTGCCGGCATCGTGCCGCGCGAGCTGGTGCTGGGCAACCGCCAGTTCCGCCCTGAGATGATGGGCGTGAGCATTCCCCACCAGGTCTACGCCAACATCGCCGGGGTCGACATCGTGCGCGCGCCCGACGCCGATGGCCAGGGCCGCTACTACGTGCTGGAGGACAACCTGCGGGTGCCCTCGGGCGTGAGCTACATGCTGGAGAACCGGCGCATGATGATGCGCCTGTTTCCGGACCTGTTCTCCCGCTACCCCATCGCGCCGGTGGCGCGCTACCCGGACATGCTGCTGGAAAAGCTGCGCGACGTCGCCCCGCAGGGGGTGAGCGATCCGACGGTGGTCGTGCTCACCCCCGGGATGTACAACTCGGCGTATTTCGAGCACGCCTTCCTGGCGCAGCAGATGGGGGTCGAACTGGTCGAGGGCCAGGACCTGTTCGTGCGTGACGACTTCGTGTACATGCGCACCACCCAGGGCCCGCAGCGGGTGGACGTGATCTACCGCCGCATCGACGACGACTTCATCGATCCGCGGATGTTCCGCGCCGACTCGACGCTGGGTTGCGAAGGCCTCATGGCCGCGTACCGCGCCGGCAACGTGACCCTGGCCAACGCGGTGGGAACCGGCGTGGCCGACGACAAGTCCATCTACCCCTACGTTCCGGCGATGGTGGAGTTCTACCTGGGCGAGAAGCCCCGCCTGAGCAACGTGCACACCCATCTGTGCCGCGACCCGCAAAGCCTGGACTACGTGCTCGCGCACCTGCCGGAGCTCGTGGTCAAGGAAGTGCACGGCGCCGGCGGCTACGGCATGCTGGTGGGGCCGGCGGCCACGCGCGCGCAGATCACCAGCTTCGCGGAGAAGCTTCGCGCGCATCCGGAGCAATACATCGCGCAGCCGACCCTGGCACTGTCGACGTGTCCCACCTACGTCGAGGCGGGAATCGCGCCTCGCCACATCGACCTGCGCCCCTTCGTGCTCTCGGGCAAGACGGTGAGCATCGCCCCGGGCGGGCTGACGCGGGTCGCGCTGGCCGAGGGCTCGCTGGTCGTCAACTCATCGCAAGGCGGCGGCACCAAGGACACCTGGGTGCTAGAGCGCTGAGTGCGCCGACGCGCCCGGCGCCTCGCCCCTGAACCCTTTTCCGGAAGACTCGACATGCTGAGCCGAACCGCCGATCACCTGTTCTGGATGGCCCGCTACACCGAGCGCGCCGAGAACACCGCGCGCATGCTCGACGTGCACGTGCAGTCCGCGCTGCTGCAGCCCTCGGCCGAGGCCAGCAGCGAAGGCTGGGCCAGCGTGCTGGGCATTTCCGAGCTCACCGCGGATTTCAAGGCCCGTCACGGCGACATCAACGCCGACAACGTGCTGGCCTTCATGGTGCGCGACAGCGCGAACCCCTCTTCGATCTGCAGTTGCCTGCGCGCCGCGCGCGAGAACGCCCGCGCGGTGCGCGGCGCCATCACCACCGAGGCCTGGGAGACGGTGAACCAGACCTGGCTGGAACTGCAGCGCCTGGCCGCCGAGCCCCGCATCCGGCGCGATCCCAGCGAGTTGTTCGAGTGGGTCAAGTACCGCTCGCACCTGCTGCGGGGCGTCACCTCGGGCACCATGCTGCGCGACGAGGCCTTCCACTTCCTGCGCATCGGCACCCTGCTCGAGCGCGCCGACAACACGGCGCGGCTGCTGGACGTGAAGTTCCACGCACACGCCTCGGAGTTCCATGGCTCGGGCGGCAACCGCGGGCAGGAGCTGGACTTCTACCACTGGGCCGGCGTGCTGCGCTCGGTGTCGGGCTTCGAGGTGTACCGCAAGAGCTACCGCGAGGCCATCACCCCCGAGCGGGTCGCCGAGCTGCTGATCCTGCGCGCGAACATGCCGCGTTCGCTGGCCGCGTGCATGTCGGAGATCGTCAGCAACCTGTCCAGGGTGGCCAACCCGCAGTCCGCCGAAACGCTGCGCCGAGCCGGGCTGCTCAACGCGCAACTGCAGTTCGGTCGCATCGAGGACATCATGTCCACCGGGCTGCACGCCTACCTGACCGACTTCCTGGAGCGCATCAACGAGCTGGGCGGCGCCATCAGCCAGGACTTCCTCGCCGCCTGAGGCCGCGCCAGGGCCCGCAGGGCGTGCCGGCGCGACTCCCACCCCCCTTCCGACCCTTCCGCGCGCAGGTGCCGCATGTCCATCCACGTCGCCCTCACCCACGTCACCCGCTACCGCTTCGACCGCGCGGTGAACCTGGCGCCGCACGTCATCAGGCTGCGCCCGGCGCCGCACGCGCGAACCCCGATCCTGGCCTACAGCCAGCGCATCGAGCCGGCCGGGCACTTCATCAACTGGCAGCAGGATCCCTTCTCCAACTACCTGGCGCGAGTGACCTTTCCCGAGCGGGCGACGCAGCTTGAGGTCACCGTGGACCTGGTGGCCGAGATGGCGGTGTACAACCCCTTCGACTTTTTTCTCGAGCCCGGCGCCGAGCACTATCCCTTCGCCTACGGTGAGGCGCTCGCCGCCGACCTGGCGCCGTACCTGGCCGCCGGGCCGCTGACCCCGCGGCTGCGCCAGCTGCTCGACTCCATCGACCGGCGTCCGCGGCGCATCGTGGACTTCCTGGTCGGGCTCAACCAGCGCCTGCAGCACGACATCCGCTACGTCATCCGCATGGAGCCCGGAGTGCAGACCCCCGAGTGCACGCTGGAGCTGGGCTCCGGCTCCTGCCGCGACACCGGCTGGCTGCTGGTGCAGGCGCTGCGCCACCTCGGGCTGGCCGCGCGCTTCGTATCGGGCTATCTGATCCAGCTCGTGCCCGACGTCAAGGCGCTGGACGGGCCCAGTGGCGCCGAGCGGGACTTCACCGACCTGCACGCCTGGTGCGAGGTCTACCTGCCTGGCGCGGGCTGGATCGGGCTGGATCCGACCTCCGGGCTGCTCGCAGGGGAAGGGCACATTCCGCTGGCCTGCACCCCGCACCCGGCTTCGGCCGCGCCGGTGGAGGGCCTGCTCGACGAATGCGAGGTCGAGTTCGAGCACACCATGCAGGTGCTGCGCCTGCTGGAGTCCCCGCGGGTCACGCGGCCCTACACCGACGCCCAGTGGCAGGGCGTGCTCGAGCTGGGCGCGCGGGTGGACCTGGCGCTGGTCGACGGCGACGTGCGCCTGACCCAGGGAGGCGA
>DAIDHU010000391.1 GCA_027451915.1 Thiomonas sp.
TGGCGGAGACGGTGGGATTCGAACCCACGATGCGGCTCTACACCGCATACTCCCTTAGCAGGGGAGCACCTTCGGCCTCTCGGTCACGTCTCCGTATGCGCATATGCAGGCAGTCCAGGGCCGGCGCCTGCAGCACAATACAGCCATCCATTATTGCACACCCGGCGAGGCTTACCGCTCATGTGGATCGACACCCATGCCCACCTCGACGCCGCCGAGCTCGCTCCGGGGCGCGTGGCCATGCTCGAGCGCGCCGCGCGGGCGGGGGTCGGCTGCGTGGTGGTGCCGGCGGTGGAGCCCGCGAACTTCGCCGCCGTGCGCGAGCTGGCCCATGCGCACGGCCACGCCTATGCGCTGGGCGTGCATCCGCTGTACGTGGGGCGCCTGCGCCGCGAGGACCTGCCCCTGTTGCGCGAGGAGTTGCGCCAGCGCATCGACGACCCGCGCCTGGTGGCCGTGGGGGAGATCGGACTGGACCATTTCGTGGAGCAGGACGCTGCCGCGCGCGCGGAGCAGGCCTGGTGGCTGGATCGGCAGCTGGAGCTGGCCGCCGAGTTCGGCCTGCCCGTACTGCTGCATGTGCGCCGCGCGCAGGACGCCGTGGCCGCGGCCCTGCGGCGCCGCGCCTGGGGGGCGAGCGGGCATGGGGGCATCGCCCACGCCTTCAACGGCAGCGAGCAGCAGGCGCGGGCCTTCCTGGCCCTGGGACTGTGCCTGGGATTCGGCGGCACCCTGAGTTTCGAGCGCTCGCGCAACATCCGGCGGCTGGCTCAGGGCCTGCCGGCTCGGGCCCTGGTGCTGGAGACCGACTCGCCCGACATGGCCCCGCAGTGGATCGCCCAGGGCCTCGAAGCCCGACCCAACGAGCCTGCCGAATTGCCGCGCATCGGGGCGGTGCTCGCCGGACTGCGCGCCTGGACCCCCGAACACACCGCCGCGGTGACCGGCGCCAACGCGCGGCGCGTGCTGCCGCGCCTGGGCGCGCTGCTGGCGCGCTCCGACGGGGCCCCGCCGGCTTGAAATCCAGCGGGGCGCCCCCATCTTGACGCCTTACCGTTCCTGTTCTCCAGTTTCCGAGCTGCCCACCATGAGCACATCCACCCAGAATCCTCCGCAGGCCGGCGCGTCGCATACCCATGCCTTCCAGGCCGAGGTGCGGCAACTGCTGCACCTGGTCGCCCATTCCCTGTATTCGAACCGGGACATTTTCCTGCGCGAACTCGTCTCCAATGCCTCGGATGCCTGCGACAAGCTGCGCTACCTGGCCATGGACGACAGCGCGCTGTGGGAGGGCGACTCGGAGCTGCGCATACGCATCGACTTCGACCCCGAGGCGCGCACCCTCACGGTCAGCGACAACGGCATCGGGCTGTCCATGGAAGATGCGATCGAGCACCTGGGCACCATCGCCAAATCCGGAACCCGCGAGTTCATGCAGCGCCTGGGCGAGGACCGCAAGGGCGATGCCAGCCTGATCGGCCAGTTCGGCGTGGGCTTCTACTCCGGGTTCATCGTCGCCGACCGCATCGTCGTGCAAAGCCGGCGCGCGGGCCTGCCGGCCTCCCAGGGGGTGCGCTGGTCCTCGGAGGGCACCGGCGAGTTCAGCGTCGAGGCGATCGAGCGCGCGGGCCGTGGCACCGACGTGATCCTGCACCTGCGTGCCGACGCCGAGGACCAGCAGTTCGGCGATCTGCTGGCGCAGTGGAAGCTCAAGAGCATCATCGGGCGCTATTCCGACCACATCTCCCTGCCCATCGAGATGCGCAAGCGCGAATGGGATGCCGAGAAGAAGCAGGATGTGGTGCGCGACGAGTGGGAGCAGGTGAACAAGGCGGCGGCGCTGTGGGCTCGGCCCAAGTCCGAACTCGACGAGCAGCAGTACGTCGACTTCTACAAGCAGATCGCGCATGACGACCAGGCTCCGCTGGCCTGGACCCACAACCGGGTCGAGGGGCGCAGCGAGTACACGCAGTTGCTGTACGTGCCGTCCAAGGCTCCCTTCGACCTGTACAACCGCGACAGCCAGGCCGGGGTCAAGCTGTACGTCAAGCGCGTGTTCATCCTCGACGATGCCAGCAGCCTGCTGCCCGGCTACCTGCGCTTCGTGCGCGGGGTGATCGACAGCGCCGACCTGCCGCTGAACGTGTCGCGGGAGCTGTTGCAGGAAAGCCGCGACATGCGCGCCATCCGCGACGGCAGCACCCGCCGCGTGCTGCAGATGCTCGAGGACATGGCCGGCAGCGAGGACCAGGCCCAGCGTGACAAGTACGCGAGTTTCTGGAGCGAGTTCGGCCAGGTGCTCAAGGAGGGCGTGACCGAGGACTTCGCCAACCGCGAGCGTCTCGCCGGACTGCTGCGTTTCGCGTCCACCCACAACGACTCGGACGTTCAGGACGTGTCGCTGGCCGCCTACGTCGAGCGCATGAAGCCCGAGCAGACGGCCATCTACTACGTCACCGCGGACAATGCGCGCGCCGCGCGCTCGAGCCCGCAGCTGGAGATGTTCCGGCGCAAGGGGGTCGAGGTGCTGCTGCTCACCGACCGGGTGGACGAGTGGATGCTGGGTTCGCTGCATGAGTTCGGCGGCAAGCCGCTGCAATCGGTGGCCCGGGGCGGCGCCGACCTGGGCGCGCTGCAGGACGAGCAGGACAAGCGCCAGGCCGAGGAGGCCGCGCAGACCTTCAAGGACCTGCTGGAGCGCATGAAGTCCGCGCTGCAGGGGCTGGCCAAGGATGTGCGCATCAGCTCGCGCCTGGTCGAGTCGCCGGCCTGCCTGGTGGCCGACGAGGGCGAACTCAGCTCCCATCTGGCGCGCCTGCTGCGCCAGGCCGGCCAGCAGGCGCCGCGCGCCGAGCCGATCCTGGAAATCAACCCCGAGCACGAGCTGGTCAAGCGCCTGCAGGCGCAGGCGGCCGGCGGGGATGCCCAGGCCGAGGCCTTCACCGAGCTCAGCCGCATCCTGTTCGACCAGGCGCTGCTGGCGGAAGGGGGGCTGCCGGAGGATCCCGCCGCCTATGTGCAGCGGGTCAACCGCTGGCTGCTGCGCGCGGTGGCCTGAGGCCCGAGGTCCTGGGCGCCGCAGCGCTCAGGACACCCACATGGTGATGGTGACGACGGCCAGCAGCAGCATCCACAGCAGCACCGAGCGCCACACCAGGCCGACCACGCTGCGCAGGTGCCCCGGCTGGGGCACGGCGCCGGGCATCTGCGGCGCCATCAGGGGTTCGGCGTCGATGGCCTCGCCCCAGGTATGTTCGCCCGGCTCCGGCCCTTCGGGGGCCACCGGGCTGGCGGTGGCGCCCAGGCGGATTCCCACGGCCCCGGCCGCCGAGGCCAGCATGGCACCGGTGTTGCTGTCGGGCCACAGGCGCGCGTAGTTGCGCCACATATCGGCCGCTTCCTCGAAATTGCCCACCACCGCGTAGCCCACCGCGGTCAGGCGCGCGGGCAGCCAGTCGAGCACGAAAAAGGCGCGGCTGGCGAACTCGCGCAGCCAGGGGCTGGCCTCGGAGCCGCTGGAATTCCACTTGCCGGCGGTGAACTCGGCCATGCGGTAGAGCACCGCGCCGGCCGGGCCCAGCGGCAGCAGGAACCAGAAGAACACCCCCAGCACATAGCGCTGCGCGGCCACCAGGGCATGCTCGATGGTCTGCTGGATCACGTCGTCGGCCGACATCTCCAGCGTGTCCAGGGATTTCCACTGGCGCAGGATGGCCCGCGCGCCGGGTACGTCGCCCCGGTTGAGGGCGTCGCTGATGTCGGTGAAGTAGTGGGAGAACTGCCGAAAACCCAGCGTGAAATACAGCACCGCGACGTTCCACGCGAAGGCCAGCAGGACGTTCACCCGCAGCGCCGCCCAGTACACCCCCAGGGTCAGCAGGGCCGGCAGCACCACGGCGATGAACCAGGCGGCCAGGCCGTGGCGACGCTCACCGGCGTCGAAATTGCGCGATGCGAAGTCGGCGACCCAGGTGCGCAGGGTATAGACCAGACTCAGGCGCCCGAGGGGCTTGACCTGTTCCAGCAGCAACGAAAGCAGGACGGAGAAGAACGCCATGTGCGCATGCTAAGCGATGAGCAGTCGATACAGGTTGCGGATCATCGCGGCGGTGGCGCCCCAGATGAAGTATTCGCGTCCGTTGCGGTCGTCCCGCCAGGGCATGGCGTAGAACACACGCCGTTGCGGCGCAGCGCCAGGCGCGGCGCCGCCCGGGCTGTCCCAGCCGCGCAGTTCATGGTGCCCGGGGTCCATGAGGAAGGCCAACGGGACCTCGAACACCTCGGCCACCTCGCTTTGCTGCAGGCGCCAGCTCGCGCGCGGGTCGACCAGCGCCACCACCGGGGTCACCGCGAATCCGGTGATGGTGGTGTACAGGGGCATGCAGCCCAGGGTCTCGACCAGCGCAGGGGCCAGGCCGATCTCCTCCTCGGCCTCGCGCAGTGCCGTGTGCACGGCGTCGCGGTCCTCGGGGTCGCGGCCGCCGCCGGGGAAGCTGATCTGCCCGGCGTGCACGGACAGCCGCGCGTCGCGCCGGGTGAGCAGCAGTTGCAGGCCCTGCTCGCGCGCCACCAGGGGCACCAGCACCGAGGCCTGGCGCGTGGCAAGGCGCTCGTGCACGGCCAGGTCGCCCGCGCGCTCGGGCAGCCAGTCCGAGGCGCTGCCCGGCGCGCCGGCACCGCGCCAGCGCGCGAAGGTCTCGCGCAGGACCTCGGGGCGCAGGCGCTGCGCCGGCACCGCGGGCAGATGCCCGTGACGCTCCAGCACCGGGGCCAGCTCGGCCTGGGTCGTGGGCAGGGGGCCTGGGGCGCTCGTGGAAGGACTCGTGGGCAGGCTCATGGGGGGCACCCAAAAGCAAACAGCCGACCCTGGGGTCGGCTGCGCATCGGGCGGGATGCCGTGGGCATCGTCGCGGCGATGGTCAGGCCAGCTTTTCCTTGATGCGGGCCGACTTGCCGGTGCGCCCGCGCAGGTAGTACAGCTTGGCGCGGCGCACGTCGCCGCGGCGCTTGACCTGGATGGAGGCGATCATCGGCGAGTACAGCTGGAAGGTGCGCTCGACGCCTTCGCCGGAGGAGATCTTGCGCACGATGAAGCTGGAGTTCAGGCCGCGGTTGCTGCGGGCGATCACCACGCCTTCGTAGGCCTGCGCGCGCTTGCGCGAACCCTCGACCACGTTGACGTTGACCACCACGGTGTCGCCGGGGGCGAAATCGGGGATCTCCTTGCCCTGGGTCAGGCGCTGGATTTCTTCCTGCTCGAGTTGCTGGATCAGATGGCTGCTCATCAAAGGCTCCTGGGATCTTGCGCCGCGCTGGTCATGGATCTCACGGGAACGTCGGGGCGACGAAACCCGCATTTTGGGTGCCGGGCAGAGGATCGCGAAAAACGCTCGAGTATACCCCAAGCCGCGGGGGAGGACGCTTCAGGCCCCGGCGGGCGGCGTTCCGGGGTCCTGCGTGTCCCGCTCGCGCAACACCGCCAGCAGGCGCAGGTCGTGGCGGTCGAGGCGCCCGGCGCGTTCGAGTTCGAGCACCAGTTCCGGGCGCCTGCGCCAGCTCAGCTCGAGCATGCGGTCGCGGCGCCAGCGCGCGATGCGCGCGTGGTCTCCGCCGAGCAGCACCTGCGGCACCTCGCTGCCCTCGAACACGGGCGGGCGGGTGTAGTGGGGGCAGTCCAGCAGGCCGTCGGAAAAGCTGTCCTGCTGCGCCGAGAGTTCGTCGCCCAGCACACCCGGCAGCAGCCGGGCCACCGCGTCGAGCAGGGCCAGGGCCGGGATCTCGCCGCCGGAGAGCACGAAGTCTCCCAGGCTGATTTCCGCGTCGACGTAATGGTCGATGAAGCGCTGGTCGATGCCTTCGTAGCGTCCGCACACCAGCACGGCTCCCTCCGAGGCGGCCAGGCGCTGGACCTCGGGCTGGCGCAGCGCGCGTCCGGTGGGACTGAACAGCAGCACGGGGGCCGGGCCCAGCCCGGCCGAGGCCCGCGCGTCCTGCGCGGCGCGCAGCGCGCCGAGCAGAGGCTCGGCCAGCATCACCATGCCCGGGCCGCCGCCATAGGGGCGGTCGTCCACGCTGCGGTGCGCGCCACTGGCATGGTCGCGTGGATTCCAGGTGCGCAGCTGCAGGGCGCCGCTGTCGAAGGCGCGGCGGCAGATGCCCTGGCTGCGCAGGGGCTCGAAGTAGCCGGCGAACAGCGTGAGAACGTCGAAGCGGGGCATCGACGGGCCTTCAGTCGTAGTCGGGCTGCCAGTCGGCGACAATGCGCCGAGCATCGAGTTCGACCGAGACGATGTAGGCGTCGACGAAGGGAATCAGGCGCTCGGCGCCCTGCGCCGGGCCCTCGGGGCCGGGGCGTCGCAGGCGTAGCACGGCCTGCGCGCCGCTGTCGAGCAGACCGATCACGCGGCCCAGGGCCACGCCGTCGCGATTGCTCACCTCGCAGCCGATGAGGTCGACCCAGTAGAACTCGTCCCCCTCGGGGGTCGGGAAATCCTCGCGCCGCAGGAGGATGGTCCAGCCCTTGAGGGCCTCGGCCCGGTCACGATCGGCCACGCCCTCGAGCAGGGCCACCACGCTCTGGCCGTGACGCCGCGCCAGGCGCCGCGGCAGTTCCAGGCGTTGCGCGCTGCCGCGCAGCATGGGGCCTTGCAGCCACCAGGTGGCTGCCTCGAGCAGTGCGCCCGGTTCGCTCGCGTCGGGCGCGACCTTGATCCAGCCGCGCGTGCCCCAGGCGTCGAGTACGTGGCCCACTTCGATCAGGCCCTCGGGCCAGCGCACGTCGGGCGCCGCCTCGCGGGTGGGCGCCGGTGGCGTGGACGC
>DAIDHU010000392.1 GCA_027451915.1 Thiomonas sp.
ACCGTCGCCCTGTACACCCGCTGGTGCTTCCGGGTCATGCGCGGCAAGGTGCGCCCGGAAGAAATCGAATCCAGCGACCACGCCTATTGAGACCGGCCGCACGAGCCCCGCGCCCCCATGCGAAGCCTGCTGGAATTCGCCGCCCTCCTGCTGCTCGGCGCGCTGCTGGTGGTGCTGGGGGTGATCCTTGGCGACTATGCACCCTGGTACTTCGCCTGGATCGTCGGCACGGCGATGATCGTGCTGGTCAGCGCCGCGGCTCTGGCGTGGCTGGACGCCCAGGATTCGGAGCGCGGACCGCGGGCGGCTTCCTTGCCCCGCGACAAGTCCTGAACGCGGCGGCTCGGGCACATGCGCCGCCGAGGTCCTAGACTTCGCAGCCAGACGTGCGCGCGATTTCCCGCGCACCCGCAACCGCGAGGAACACCATGTCCGACCAGGCTGAACACCGGATCACGCTGCGCCAGCGTCGCGATTACCAGTTCGACATCGATTTCGGAGGCGGCCGGCCCGCGCTGCTGGCCGACGAGCCACCCCCGCTGGGCGAGGGCGCAGGCCCCTCGCCCGTGCATCTGCTGCTGGGCGCAGTGGGCGACTGCATGAGCTCCAGCCTGCTGTTCGCGCTGCGCAAGTTCAAGAACGACCCCGGCACCATCACCACCGAGGCCCATGCCCATGTCGGGCGCAATGAAGCCGGCCGGCTGCGGGTGCTGCGCATGGAGGTGCACCTGCGCCTGGGCCGGCCCGCCGCCGAGCTGCAGCACCTGGAGCGCATTCTCGGCAGCTTCGAGGCCTTCTGCACCGTCGGGGAAAGCGTGCGCGCCGGCATTCCCACGCAAGTCTCGGTGTACGACGCCGACGGCACGCGCCTGCACCCGGAGGCATGATGAGCTCCGAGACCGGCAAGGCCCCGCCCGCCTCCAGCGGCTTCGACGATCCCCAGGCCCATTGGGACCAGCGCTTTTCGCGCCCGGGGCTGCTGTTCGGCGAAAAACCCAACCGTTTCCTCGAGCGCGAGGCGCCGCGCCTGCTCAGCCACTCGCGCGTGCTCAGCGTGGCCGATGGCGAGGGGCGCAACGCGCTGTACCTGGCCTCGTTGGGCCACCAGGTCACCGCCTTCGACATCTCCCCGGTGGCCGTGACCAAGGCCCGCGCGCTCGCCGAGCAGCGCGAGCTGCAGGTCGACTGGCACGTCAGCTCGGTGGACGCTTGGAACTGGGACGGCCCGCCCTGGGACGCCGTGGTGGCCGTGTTCGTGCAGTTCGCCGACCCGGCGATGCGCCGGCGCATGTTCGAGGGCATGTGGAAGTCCCTGCTCCCCGGAGGTCTGCTGCTGGTGCAGGGCTACACCCCGCGCCAGCTGGAATTGCGCACCGGAGGCCCCGGAAAGCTCGACAACCTCTACACGGCCGAGCTGATGCGAGGCCTGCTGCCCGAGGCGCAGTGGCTGCTGTTGCGCGAGTACGAGGACGAACTCGCCGAAGGCAGCGCCCATGTCGGGCGCTCGGCCCTGCTCGACGCGGTGGCGCGCAAGCCCGGCTGAGCCCCTCAGCGCCGCTGCCAGTGCCCGGGCCGCTCGCGCCAGGCTCCGCCATGCGGCTCCCAGCGCGGAGCAACCCAGTTGTAGCCGGGCCGGGGCGCGGCCCAGCGTCCCGGGTGCCACGCATAGCTGGCGCCGCCCCAGCCCCAGTAGCCGGAAATCCAGATGTACCCCGGCACGGGCGCCACGCCCACCACGTCCACCCGCGGCGCGGGCGGCGGCCCCGGCACCACCACGTAGCCCGGATAGGCCGCCGCGTAGGGGGCGGGCGCGACCACGCAGCCCGCGAGCAGGCCGGCCGAGAGCCAAGCCGCACAAAGCATTTTGGAACGCATGATGCACAACTCCTTCCCGCAGGCGTCTGGCGGAATTCCCCGTATTTCAACGCCTGCATCGCTGGAGTGGCGACAGGCGTCGACAGGAATAGCCCGGCGAGGACAAGCTTTGTTCACATAGGCAGGCCAGGGGCCGGAAGCCGCTTCCGGCTCATCGACCGGAAAATGTGTTCAGTTCTATCCAAAAATTATGTTTTGTAGCCGAAGGCCCCGCCGGGATACTCCGGGTCACGAGCCGCCGACACAGGGGGCCGTATCGCCCGCGAAACCCGCGGGACCCACCCCAGGAGGAGACAGGATGAAAACCCGCAAACCCACACCAGGCGGCATGCTGGCCACCCTGGCCCTGGCCCTGGGCCTGGCCGGAGGCGCGCAGGCCGCCGAAGGCTTCGCCGGCGCCCAGGCCACGCGCGACCACTACGGCGCGATTTTCCAGATCGACGCCGGCGGCCAGGGCGCCATCAAGAAAACCCTGAACAACATCGAGAACCTGCTGCACGACCCGCGGCTCAAGGGCAAGCTCAGCATCGAGCTCATCGCCAACGCGCAGGGCTTCGACGTCTACGTGAAGAACAACGGATTCGAGGACAAGCTCAAGGCGCTGCAAAAGCAGGGCGTGATCCTCGCCCAGTGCGCCAACACCCTGCGCGAGTTGCACGTCGATCGCAAGGATCTCTACCCGTTCATCAGCATCGTCCCCTCGGGCATGGGCGAGATCACCCTGCGCGAGTCCGAGGGCTGGGCCTACATACACCCCACGCCGCCGGGCGAGAGCCTCTGAGGGGTATAGCGGCCCCCAGGTGCTGGCATGGGCCACTGTGCTGCCGGCAACGGCCCCTCGGTCAGCTCGCCGGACATGGACTCCTCCCGACTCACCCAGCGCGTGGCGACATCCAGCCCGGAGTGGGCTTGCGAAGCGGAGCAAGTCCGGCGCGGCTGGCGCCGTGGTCACGCGTGACGTGCCGCCGAACACCTTCGTGGCCGGCGTTCCCGCGCCAGGACCACGGCCCTCTGGGGGCACTCAGAGCATGGGCAAGGCGGTCCCGGCCAGCGGCCCGGGCACCCGCGCCGCCAGGGACATGCGCTCCTTCACGGCGGTCCCCAGCAGTATGAATCCATCCGTCGTCTCGCCGTCCGGGCCGCGATGAATGCCGCGGAGCCCGTCGCCCTCGACCGCCACGGACCACGCGCCACCTGCCCGCGATGGAAGGCAGATGACGGCAGGGCACGCGGGCGTCTTCACCACCACCGGCATGGCCGGGTACCGCACGGGCGTCGGCTCGCCGGCCAGGGTACGGGCAAGCGCCTTGGCACCATGCGTGATCGGGAGCACGTAGGGCAGGACCAGACCTTCCACTTCCGCGCAGTCACCCAGCGCATAGACGTCCTTCACCGAGCTTCGAAGAAAGCGATCGGTTCGAATCCCGACGCCCGTGCTCAAGCCCGCGTCGCGGGCGAGCTCGATGTTCGGCTGCAGGCCGATCGCGCAAAGCACCAGGTCGTAGCGCGCGGAAGTTCCAGCGCTGGTGCTCAGGACATGGCCTTGTTCCGCGGGATCGATGCGCACAACGCTCGTGCCGAGGTGAAAGCGAACCCCGGCCTCCTCGAGGCGCCGCCGGAACATGGCTGCCGCCTGCTCGGGAAGCAGGCGGCCGAGCGGATGGCCGGCGACATCGTGGACATCGACGTCGATGCCCGCCAGGCGCAGGTCATTGGCGAATTCGCATCCGATCAGCCCCGCGCCGATGATGGCGACACGCCGCGCACCCTGCAGGCGCTCGCGAAAGCGGGCGTAATCGGCCAGGTTGTTGACGGACAGCATGGCGTCCGCCGCCTCCCCGGCCATCGGCAGCCGGCGCTGGCTGGCGCCCACGGCCAGCACCAGCGCGTCGTAGGCGAATGTGCCAGCCGTCGCGTGCACCGTCTTCGCGCCGGTATCGACGGCGGCGACCTCGGTATGGCCGACGATGCGCACGCCCAGCTCCTGCGCCAGCCTGGCTGCCGGGGTGAGCACCAGCGCCGCGGCGGACTTCCCGCCGGCCAGCGCGTTGGACAACGCGGGCTTGGAATAGAAGTCTCCGGGCTCCCGGCTCAGCAGCACGATCTCGGCCCGGTCGTCGAGCCTGCGCAGCTCACGCGCCAGGGAGATGCCCGCCATGCCACTGCCGAGGATGACGATGCGTCGAGTCATGGGCCTGCGCGAGGCTGGGACGGTCGGGCGCGCCGCTGAAGCCCTCAGGCCACTCGCGCCGTCTCGATGGAGAACGGAACCGGATTGCGCATGGTGTTGGCCACCGGGGAGTAGTAGTTGGCGGTCTTGACAATGTCGTCGAGCTCCTCGCGCGAGGCGTCGCCCTCGACGAGGACCTTCACGCGAATCTCCTGAAAGCCCATCTGCGCCGGCTTGCGATCCGCGCCGCCGGCACCCCACGCCGCCGAGTTGCCGATGTCGGCTTCCAGAAACACCTCCAGGCGCGAAAGGCGCACCTGGCGCTCGGTCGCCACCGCGGTGATGCCCACCGACAGGCATCCGCCCAGCGCGGACAACGCGATCTCGCCCGGCGCGGGCACGGTGTTCTCGCCAAAGAGGTGCAAAGGCTCATCCACCACGACCGGGTTGTGCGTGCCCACGAAGCTCCACGAGCGGAACTGCCCCTGCATCACGGTATGCACCTTGTTCGTGCCCTTGCGCTCGGGGTTGTCGCGTCCGGCCTGGGCGAACTTGAGCAGGCCCTCGCGGTCGATCGGGCGCAGATACTGGGTTTCGGTCTTCGTGTCAGCGAGCATGGAAATCTCCGGGTTGGAAGGATCGGGCAGGCACGCGCCGATCAATAGGTCTTGTAGGGCAGGAACTTGCCCGACATCACGATGTTCACGCGGTCGCCCTTGGGGTCCGCCTCGCGCTGCAGATCCATGCGGAAATCGATGGCCGACATGATGCCGTCCCCGAATTCCTCGTGGATCAGGGCCTTGAACGTGGTGCCGTACACGTTGACCAGTTCGTAAAAGCGGTAGATCAGCGGATCGGTGGGAACGGCCGTCGGCAGCGAGCCCTTGTAGGGAACCTGCTGCAGCAGCGCCACGGCCTGCTCCGGAAGGTCGAAGATCTCCCCCAGGATGGCGGCCTGGCTGCCGTCGAAGGTCATCTGGCCAAGGCATCCGGCCGTGACCCACTCCTTGGACAGGCCGATCCTGGCTGCCACGTCGGCCCACTTGAGGCCCTTGGCGATCTTGGCCGCGACGATCATTTCCGTCACATCGTTTCGATTCATGGTCTGGCTCCTTGCTGGGTGGAAACTACAGATTGATGACCTGCCTGAGGCGCGGAAAATCGCCGCCGCCCGATGCCTCGCGGGCCTCTTCGACGACCAGCCCCGGACGCGAGACGGGCGGTTGCCTCGGGTCGTGCAGCACGGCAAGTTCCCCGCCGGCCGCATAGCCCCTGGATCGGTTCACGAGGAAGTCCACCAGGTGGTTGCGGATCCGGTAGTACTGCGGGTCGTGGTGCATCCCGGCACGCGTGCGCTCGCGCGGCATGGTGATCTCGACGATCTCGGCGATCCTGGCCAGCGGGCCGTTGCTCATCAGCACGATGCGGTCGGCCAGCAGGATCGCCTCGTCCACGTCGTGGGTAATCATGAATACGGTCTGCCGCGTGGCCTGCACGATGCGCAGCAACTCGTCCTGGATGGTGCCGCGGGTCAGCGCATCCAGCGCACCGAAGGGCTCGTCGAGCAGTAACATCTTGGGCTGGATCGCGAAGGCCCGCGCGATGCCCACGCGCTGCTTCATGCCGCCGGACAGCTGGTGCGGCTTCTTGTCCGCGGCACCCGCCATGCCGACCATCTCCAGTTGCCGCATGCTGTGCTCGCGCACCTGCTCTCGCGTCCACCGCGGCCAACGCGACTGCACCGCGAAGGCGACGTTGCCCAGCACCGTGCGCCAGGGCATCAGCGCGTGCCCCTGGAATACCACGCCGCGGTCCAGGGAGGGCCCCGACACCTCGTGCCCTTCCATCAGCACCACGCCGGCAGACGCCTGCTCCAGGCCGGCGAGGATGTTGAGGATGGTCGTCTTGCCGCAACCCGAATGGCCGAGCACGGCGACGAACTCGCCGCGCTCGATTTCGAAATGCACATGCTCGAACACCGCATCGCCGAGGCGCCCCCTGGCATCCGGATAGCGCTTGCACAGATCTTCGACTCGCACAAAGGCTGGGCTCATGGCATCACTCCGCGTAGGTCACCGCACGCTGCAGACGCGCGAAGGACAGGTCGAGCAGCATGCCGACCAGGCCGATCAGGAAGATCGCGAACAGCATGCTGGGCAGAGCCAGGTTGTTCCACTCGTTCCAGACGTAGTAGCCGATGCCGGTACCGCCCACCAGCATCTCCGCCGCCACGATCACCAGCCAGGCAATGCCCATGGAAATGCGCATGCCGGTGAGAATGGTCGGCGCCGCCGCGGGCAGGATCACCCCGAAGGCCCTGCGCATCGGCCTGAGCTCCAGCGTGCGCGCCACGTTCAGCCATTCGCGCCGCACTCCCGCCACGCCGAAGGCCGTGTTGATCAGCATGGGCCAGACCGAGCAGATGAAGATCACGAACACCGCGCTGACATTGGCGTCCTTGAGCGTGTACAGCGCGATGGGCATCCATGCCAGCGGGGAGATCGGCTTGAGGAGCTGGATGAAGGGATCGAAGGCCCGGTAGACCACCGGGAACATGCCGATCACGAAGCCCAGCGGCAACGCGACCAGTACCGCCAGCGCGAAGCCTGCGGCGACCCTGGCCAGCGAATAGCCGAGCTGCAGGCCGATGCCCTTGTCGTTGGGCCCGCGGTCGTAGAAGGGGTCGCGCAATTCGCGCACGAAGGTATGCGTCACCTGCGTGGGAGTGGGAAAGCCCTGGCGGGTGGCGCTGCCCTGGCCCATCAGCTCGGCGTACTCGGCGCTGACGCCGGGCGGCAGCCTGGGCGGCTTGGGCAGGGTCAGGAACTGCCAGATCGCCAGCAGCACGGCGGCGATCAGCAGGGTCAGCGCCGCGGACTGGAGGCGCGAAGCGTTTCGAGACGTCATGGCCGCCCCCTCAGGCCTTCGCGCTCAACGCCTTGACGTAGGCGTCGGGCTGCCTGGGATCGAACTTGCGGCCGAGGATCTGGTAGTCCTGCATGTCCTCGGCCGGCGCATGCATGCCCGCCTTGCGCATGGCGGCGCGCGCGTCGGTGGCGCGGAACACGCGTTCGGCGATCTGCTGGTAGTCCACGTCGCCCTTGATGTAGTTCCAGCGTTTCATCTCCGCCAGGATCCACACCGCCATCGAGGGCCACGGGAAGGGCTGGAAGCCGATTCGTTGCGGTTCGTTGCGCACCTGGCCGAGCCCGTCGGCATAGGTGCCGGTGAGCACCTGCTTGATCACGATCTTCGGCTGGTTGAGGAACTTCGGCTGCGCCAGGGTGTCGACGATGGCGTCGCGGTTGGCGGGCACGTTCAGGTATGCCGCCGAGCGCAGCATGGCGCGGACCAGGGCCGCATAGGTGTTGGGTTGCCTGCTCGCGAACTCGGCCTCCATCGCGAGGGTGCAGCAGGGGTGCCCGCGCCAGAGGTCCACGCTGAGGGTATGGATGAAGCCGATGCCCTCGAACACCGCGCGCTGGTTGAAGGGCTCGGCGACGATGAAGCCATCGAGGTTGCCGCCGGCCAGGTTGGCCAGCATGTCCGGCGGTGCCATCACGCGCAGCTGCACGTCGTGGTCGGGATCGAGGCCGTGCCTGGCAAGGTATTCACGCAGCAGGAAGTTGTGGATGGAGTAGTCGAAGGGGATGGCCAGGCGAAAGCCCTTCCACTGCGAGGGATCGCGGCGGTCCTTGTGGCGCATCGCCAGGGTAATGGCGCTGCCGTTGACGTTGTCCATCAGGGCGGCCACGGTGGGCGCTGCGCTGGACCCGGCGCCGAGCGACATGGACACGGGCATCGGCGCGAGCATCTGCGCGGCGTCGAAGTCGCGGTTGATGGTCTTGTCCCGCACCAGCGCCCAGCCGGGCGTCTTCAGCAGCTCGACCTGCAGGCCGGCGTCGTGGAAGTAGCCGTTCTGCTGCGCGATCAGAAGGGGACTGGCACAGGTGATCGGGAGGTAGCCGATTTTCAGGTTCGGCTTTTCGAGCGGGCCCGCCGGCTCGGCGGCCCGGGCCTCCAGCATGCCGAAGGGAATCAGCTGGGAGATCGCCGCCAGGGCGGTGCCACTGCCCACGGCGCGCAGGAAACGCCGACGCTGCCCGTCGCTCGGGAACAGGGCGCGCATCACCGCGCCCTCGAGCGCCCGGCGGGTAAGCTGCCCGAGGTCGCCGTGGTCGATGGGACGGCCGCTCTGCGCGTCATGCGCCGCCTGGTCGGCGTGGCGACCACAGCTGCAGCCAGGAAGGCGCTCGGAGGGCTCAAACGGGTCATCGTTCGGGTTCATCGCAGGTCCCATCGAAAGGATCGGTCAGGAAAGCATCCGTCGCGCCGGGCGCTTCGGCCCGGCCCGCCGGCGGGGCTCAAGACAACATCGGCTCGAAGTCGGCCTTGGTGACGCCGCATTCCGGGCAGTACCAGTCCTCCGGAATGTCGGCGAAGGCCGTACCCGCCGCGATGCCGTGCTCGGGCGCCCCCACAGCGGGGTCGTAGATCCAGTTGCAGACCAGGCATACCCACTGGGTCGTCTCGGTCAGGGTCGCAAGCGCTTCGGTCATGGTGTTTCTCCTGGGTTCGGACTCAGGCCGCGCGGGCCGGCATGGCCGACGTCGCGCAGGCCATGCGGGCAATCTCCCGCCGCAGATGCTTGGTGGCCGGCGTGACGATGGCCACGAAATACGCCTCGCGCAGGCGCCGTTGCGCGGCGTTGCGCACCAGATAGCCCTTGGCGCCCTGGTGCAGCATGGCGGCGTGCGCGGCGCGCACCGACAGCTCGCCACCGGCCAGGCGCAGCTTGAGCACCTCCAGGGTGCGGGCGGTGCCCCCATCTGGGTCTGCATCCACGGCTTCGCACAGTTCGTAGGTGGTGGCGCGCGCCTGTACGAGGGCTGCGACGACCTCGCCCACCTGATCGTCCAGATACTGGTTGACGTGCCCATGCGTACGGTTGGACTGGGCCATCAGCAGCGCGCAGGCGTCGATCAATCCCAGGCCCATGCCCATTTGCGCGAGGATCATGCCGGGCTTGATGCGGGCGAGATAGGCGGCCGAGCGGCTGGGCTGCGCCAGCACCATGGCGTCGGGAATGAAGCACTCCTTGAACTGGCAGGCCAGGGTGCGCGTGCCTTCCAGCCCGATGAACCGCGCGCAGTCCACGAGCCTGAAGCCCGGTTGCCCGCACTCCACGAGCACGAAGGCCAGCCCCTGCAACTCCCCGTCGGCGCCACGCACGGGGCAGCCGGTGACGAACACATGATCGGGACCGAGGTTCGACACCCAGGGAAGCACGCCGTTGATCACGTATCCGCCCTCGGCCCGGCGCGCGCACAGCCGGTAGTCTTCGATGGTGTCGGCGGACTTCATGGTGTTGGACAGCCCGGTGCCGGCCAGCAGCTCGCCGGAGACGATGCGCGGCAGATAGCGCTCCTTCAGCCAGGCGTTGTCGGACAGGGCGATGTAGCGGGCGCAGGCCGTCTGGCACCAGACCATGAACCCGGTGGACAGGCATTCCCTGGACACCTCCTCCATCACCTGCACGACCTGGCGCAGCCCGAGGCCGTCGCCCCCTTCTGCCGGGCTCGTCGCGCCCCGGTAGCCGCCCATCGCGCCGATTTCCCGCAGCAGGTCCTCGGGGTACTCGGCCTTCAGGTCGACGTCGAGCACCTTGGGCGCCAGGCGCTTGCGGACCAGTTCGCGCACCGCCGCGACCACCGGATCCGGGGCACCCCCCTGAGCGGCGAATCCGGAAAGCTCCGAGGCCGTGTTCGAAACGACGGCTGCTGAAACCGGCATGGCAATCCTCCTGTGTGGCCAATCGGGCCCGGATGCGACCCTTGACCCCTTCTTCGCAAGCCCCGTGCCAGGGCCGATCCATCCGTGAATCAAGCACTTAGGCCCTCGCCTCGCGGCGCCGGGCGGGCTTTGCGAACAAATTGCTCACAATTTGGAGAGCCTCGGTCTGCACACCTCGATGCCCAGCACCGAAATCCGGTAATTCAGCTGGCGCAGGGTCAGGTCCAGCGCCTTGGCCGTGCGCGACTTGTTGCCGCGATGCTGGTCCAGCGCGGCGCGGATGCGCTCACGCTCGTCCTGGGTCACATGCTGGTAGTCCCGCACCGCCGAAGCCTGGGGCGCATGCGGCTCGGTACGGTGCCGCTGCACCTCGATCGCGATGGTGTCCCGCGGGGCCCCCTGCACTTCCGAGACCAGGGCATAGTCCACGGTGGATTCGGCGACCTCGTCGTCCGGCGCCAGCAGCACGATGCGCTCCAGCACGTTGTAGAGCTGACGGATATTGCCCGGCCAGGGATACGAGACCAGGCTGGACATGCCCTCCGGGGTGAGCCGGACATCGCGCTGATGCCGCTCGTTGAGCTGCGACAGCAGATGGCGCACGAGCAGCTTGATGTCGCCAGGGCGCTCGCGCAGGGCCGGCAGATGGATGGGAATGACGTTCAGCCGGTAATAGAGGTCGAGCCGGAAGCGCTGCGCCTGCACCAGCGCGCCGAGGTCCTGGTGCGTGGCGGCGACGATGCGCACGTCCACCGCGATCTCGGTGCGACCGCCCAGGCGCTCGATCACCCGCTCCTGCAGCACGCGCAGCAGCTTGACCTGCACCGCCAGCGGAAGGTCGCCGATCTCGTCCAGAAACAACGTGCCGCCGTTGGCCTGCTCGAAACGCCCGATGCGCTGCTGCGAGGCCCCCGTATAGGCCCCCTTCTCGTGACCGAACAGCTCGGCCTCGAACAGGGTCTCGGGAATGGCCGCGCAGTTCACCTTGACGAAGGGCTGATCCCGCCGCGCACTCTGCAGGTGCAGCGCACGGGCGAACAACTCCTTGCCCGTTCCCGACTCGCCGAGCAGCAGCACCGTGGCCTCGCTCGACGCCACCTGCTCGAGCTGGTTCAAGGCCGCGAGCAGCTTGGGCGCCTCGCCGATGATTCCCCAGTTGCGGCTGAATTCGGCGCGCCGCAGCAGCGCCGCCTTCAGGCTGCGGTTCTCGGCCTGCAGTTCGGCGGTGCGCTTCTGGATCAGATCGTGGATCTTGAAACTCTGCCCGATCAGCTCGGCGATGGTGCGCAGCACCTGCAGGTCCGCACCGAGCGGGCGCTGGCGCGAACGCAGGCGGTGCACGCCCAGCACGCCCGCGATGCGCTGGTCCACCTGGATCGGCACCGCGATGAACGAGACGGTGCCGGGCGGCAGGCGCGAGCGCTCGATGGCCCGGGCGAGGTAGCCGGGCTCCGCGTCGATGTCCTGCACGATGAGGGTCTCGCCGCTCTGCAGCACCCGGCCGGTGATGCCCTCGCCCGGTGCATAGCGCCCCTTGCGCACCTCCTCGCGGGTCAGCCCGTACGCGGCGCGGATGAGCAGCTCGCCGGACTGCGGATCGGGCAACACCACGCGGCCGCGGTTGAGCCCCAGCAACTCCGACAGCAGATGCAGCATGTGCTGCGCCGCCGTGAGCGGATCCAGCCCCCGGCTGAGCAGGTTGATGCTTTCGCGCACCAGCAACTGCTCGTTGGCCGCCAGTTCCTCCTTGTTGTCCTTCGCAGGAGCAGGGGCAGGGGCAGGGGCAGGATCCATCGCAGTGTTCATGATCACGCTCCGAGTACGCGGGACGCCCGCGGGCCTGAGCCGAACCGCCAAAGGCTGCCAATTTGCTAGCAATTTCGGTGCCAGTCGGGCTTGGCGCGGCCGCGCCGGCCGCTGGCGCCAACGAGCACATGGCTGACAAAGCGCACACAGATTGACCGGCCTCGGGCCGGGCCCCCGGGGGCCTCGCCGCAGGGCTGCAGGAACTCAAGGACAGCTTCGCCGAGCACTTCGGCGCCCTCGGACCTTCCGGCGCCGAAGCCGTCGTGCCATAGGAGGACGCGATGCACACGGGCTACGGCCAGTCCTGCCGCGGCTACTACCTGCTCACCTGGCTGGGCTACCCCCGGGTCCATGCTCTCAACGGAGGCTTCTCGGCATGGAAGGCCGCCGGCCTGCCGGGCACCACGGAGATCTTGCAAGCCACGCCCAGGCCTTACCCGACGCATCTCCCGACGGCCGACGTGATGCTGAGCAGGGAGGATGTGCAAGCCGCGCTGGGCACCGAAAAGGTGCTGCTCGACGTGCGGTACATCGACGTCAAGGGCGCGCGCGCGTCGCCGCGCAGGCCACCGCGCGCGGGCTTCATGCGACTTGCCGGGTCGATTCTAGAAAGGAATGTCGTCGTCCATGTCGTCGAAATCCCCGGCCGCGGGCTTCGACGGCGCCGGTGCCCGCGCACCGGCGCGGGGCGCGGATTCGCGGCTCTCGCGGCCTTCACGACCCTCCGGGCGCGAACTCTCGCGGCCGCGGCTGTAGCCGCCGCCTTCGTCGTCGCCTGCGCCGTCGCGCGAGCCCAGCAGCTGCATTTCCGTGGCGATGATGTCGGTGGTGTAGCGCTCCACGCCTTCCTTGTCGGTGTACTTGCCGTACTTCAGGCGGCCTTCCACGTAGACCGGGCGACCCTTTTTCAGGTACTCGCCGGCGATCTCGGCCAGGCGGTCGTAGAACACCACCCGGTGCCACTCGGTTTCTTCCTTGCGCTCCCCCGATTTGTCCTTCCACTGGCGGGTGGTGGCGATGGAGACGTTGCAGACGGCGGCGCCCGAGGGCGCGTAGCGCACCTCGGGGTCGCGCCCGAGGTTGCCCATCAGAATGACTTTGTTGACGGAGGCCATGAATTGTCCTGGTGAAAGGGGCGCGGCTTCCCGCGGCGCCCGCGCATGAACACGAAGAATAGCGCGAAGGGGCGGCCCCGCGGCTCGGCGCGGATACCCGGCCCCGCCCCCGTCCGGAATCGGCGAGCCGGCCGGGGGGCGCATCGGGCTGCCCGGGGCCTTATAGTTGCATGTTGCGCCCGAATCCGCCATGACCGTCCAAGACCCCGCCGCCAAGCCCGAATCCCTGCCGATGGAGGCCGCCACGGCAGCGATCCGGGTGCGCGGAGCGCGCACCCACAACCTGAAGAACATCTCCCTGGACATCCCGCGCAACCGGCTGGTGGTGCTGACCGGGCTGTCGGGCTCGGGCAAGTCCTCCCTGGCCTTCGACACCCTCTATGCCGAAGGGCAGCGGCGCTACGTGGAAAGCCTGTCGGCCTACGCGCGCCAATTCCTGCAGCGCATGGAAAAGCCGGACGTGGACCTGATCGAGGGCCTGGCGCCGGCCATTTCCATCGAGCAGAAGTCGGCCAGCCACAACCCGCGCTCCACCGTGGGCACGGTCACCGAGATCCTGGATTACCTGCGGCTGCTGTGGGCGCGCGCGGGCACCCCCCATTGCCCGCAGCACCCGCAACAGGCGCTGCGCGCGCAGACCGTCTCGCAAATGGTGGACACCGTGCTCGAGCGCCCGCCGGGGCAGCGCCTGGCGCTGCTGGCGCCCGTGGTGCAGGCGCGCAAGGGGGGCCACGCGGAGCTGCTGGCCGCCCTGCGCGCGCAGGGCTACGTGCGCTTTCGCGTGGACGGGCAGGTGCTGGAGGCGGAGCACCTTCCGGCGCTGGACGACGGCTCGCGCCACGACGTGGAAGTGGTGGTCGACCGGGTCAGGACCGGTGGCGAATTGCGCCAGCGCCTGGCCGAGAGCCTGGAGGCCGCGCTGCGCCTGAGCGACGGGCGCGCGCTGGCGCTGGATCTGGACAGCGGCGAACTGCAGAGTTTCAACAGCCGCTTCGCCTGCCCCCTGTGCGGCACCTCGCTGCCGGAGCTGGAGCCGCGCCTGTTCTCCTTCAACAACCCGGCCGGGGCCTGCCCGGAGTGCGACGGCCTGGGACATGTCGAGGTGTTCGACCCCGCGCTGGTGGTGGCCCACCCCGAGCTGGGCCTGGCCAGCGGCGCGATCCGCGGCTGGGACAAGCGCAATCGCTTCTACTTCGAGCAGCTGCAGGCCCTGGCCGCGCACGACGGTTTCGAGCTGGACACCCCCTTCGAGCAATTGCCCGAGGCAGCGCGCCATCGCGTGCTGCATGGCACCGGCGACGAGCGCATCGCCTTCAGCGCGGTGGATGCGAAGGGCCGCGCCAGCACCCGCCGCCACCCCTTCGAAGGCGTGCTGCCCAATCTGCGGCGCCGCTGGCTGGAGACCGAGACCCCGGCCGTGCGCGAGGAACTGGCGCGCCTGCGCAGCGTGCACAGCTGCCCGGCCTGCGCGGGCACCCGGCTGCGCCCGGAGGCACGCCTGGTGCGCGTGGGCCAGGCCAGCCTGCCCGAGGTGTGCGCGCTGACCCTGCAGCAGGCGCAGGCCTGGTTCGACGAGCTGCAGCTCGACGGCGCGAAGGCGGAGATAGCCGCGCGCATCCGGCGCGAGATCGCGTCGCGCCTGCGGTTTCTCAACGATGTCGGACTGCGCTACCTGAGCCTGGACCGCAGCGCCGACACCTTGTCGGGCGGCGAGGCGCAGCGCATTCGCCTGGCCTCGCAGATCGGCTCCGGACTGACCGGGGTGATGTACGTGCTCGACGAGCCCAGCATCGGGCTGCACCAGCGCGACAACGACCGCCTGATCGCCACGCTCAAGCACCTGCGCGACCTGGGCAACAGCGTGCTGGTGGTGGAGCACGACGAGGACATGATCCGCGCCGCCGACCACGTGGTGGACATGGGCCCGGGCGCCGGAATCCACGGCGGAGAGGTGGTGGCCCAGGGCAGCCCGCAGGCGGTGGCCGAGAACCCGGCCTCGCTCACCGGCCAGTACCTGTCGGGGCGCCGGCACGCGGCCTCCACGGCTTCGCGCCGGGCGCCGGGCGAACACTGGCTGGAGCTGGTGGGCGCGCGGGGCAACAACCTGCGCGAGGTGACGGCGCGCATTCCGCTGGGCCTGCTGACCGTGGTCAGCGGCGTGTCGGGCTCGGGCAAATCCACGCTGGTCAACGACACCTTGTATGCGGCGGCGGCGGCCGCGCTCAACGGAGCCCACACGGAGCCGGCCCCCTACGAGGCGCTGCACGGCCTGCAGTTCCTGGACAAGGTGATCGCGGTGGACCAGTCGCCGCTGGGGCGCACGCCGCGCAGCAACCCGGCCACCTACACGGGGCTGTTCACGCCGCTGCGCGAGTTGTTCGCGCAGACCAACCTGGCGCGCGAGCGCGGATTCGACGCGGGGCGCTTTTCCTTCAACGTCAAGGGCGGGCGCTGCGAGGCCTGCCAGGGCGACGGGCTGGTGAAGGTGGAAATGCACTTCCTGCCCGACATGTACGTGCCCTGCGACCTGTGCCACGGCAAGCGCTACAACCGCGAGACCCTGGACGTGACCTGGCACGGCCTGAATATCGCCGAGGTGCTGGAACTCAGCGTGGACCAGGCGCTGGAGCAGTTCAAGAGCGTGCCGGCGATCGCACGCAAGCTGCAGACCCTGCGGGAGGTGGGCCTGGGCTACATCCGGCTGGGCCAGAGCGCCACCACGCTGTCGGGCGGGGAGGCGCAGCGGGTGAAACTGGCGCTGGAACTGTCGCGCCGCGACACGGGGCGCACCCTGTACATCCTGGACGAGCCCACCACGGGGCTGCATTTCGCCGACATCGACATGCTGCTGGGCGTCTTGCTGCGCCTGCGCGACGCCGGCAACACCATCGTGGTCATCGAGCACAACCTGGACGTGATCGCCAGCGCCGACTGGGTCGTCGACCTGGGGCCCGAAGGGGGCGCCGGCGGCGGGCGCATCGTGGCCTTCGGCACACCGGAGCAGCTGGCCGGGCAGGCCGACTCGGCCACGGCTGCCTACCTGGCGCGGGTGCTGGAGCAGCGCGGCAGGGATTGACCCGCCGGCCGGGAGCCGCGCAGCCGGCGCGTCGAGGCGGCGCAAGCGGACTTGGGCGTTCCACTTGTACCATGGAGCGGCTCGGATGCCGGCCCCGCGGCCGCACCCGAGCCGGCCGTGCGCTTCCCGTGCCCCCCACGCACCCGCACGGCCCTGGCGCCGGCGCCCGCGCGCAGCGCACCACGCCCTTTTCGGGAACGACCACGTACAACCCTACGGAGAACTTGTCATGGGCAGGACCCTTTCGTTGCAACTCAAGGATGGAACCCGCATCGGCGCCTACCTGGCCGAGCCGGCAGGCACGCCCAAGGCGGGCCTGGTCGTGGTGCAGGAGATCTTCGGCGTGAACGCCCACATCCGCAGCGTGGCGGACCGCTA
>DAIDHU010000393.1 GCA_027451915.1 Thiomonas sp.
AGACCCCGTTCATGCACTCGACGACCTTGCGTGCCGGCGCCCTGGCCGCGGCGCTTTGCCTCAGCTGCGTACTGCTCACCGCGTGCGGTGGGGGTGGCGGGGGTGGCGGGAGCGCCAGCAGCAGCGGCGGCAGCGTTGCCACCGGCACGCCAAGCGGTGGGGGCGCGCCGAGCCCGGCCGCGCCGTCCACATCGGCGCTGTCGCTGCAGGTCACCGGGCTCGGCGCGGGGCAGTCGGTCACGCTGGGCGGTGGCAGCAGCCCCACCACGCTGTCGCAGAACGGCACGGCGCGCCTGCAGGTGCTGGCCAGCAATGCACTTTCCATCACCCAGCAGCCTTCCGGGCAGACCTGCGAGCTGGAGTTGCCCGGAGTGGGCGGAACGGTAGCTGGCGGCACCTATCCGTCGCTCACGGTGGCCACATCGCTGGCGCTGTCGCAGATCGGCCAGGCCACGGTTACCGTGGACTGCTCGGTCTACCCCGCGCTGAGCCCCACGCTGCCGCAGGTGGGCCCGAGCGCCAATGCGGGCTTGCAGGGCGGCAACCCGCTGGTGATGCCGAACCCGATCCTCACTCCGGTGTTTTTCAGCAACGACCCGGCTGTGGCGCAAACCCAGGAAACGAGCTTCCTGCAGCAGCTGGTCGCCAGCAGCCTGTGGTCCACGCTGGCGCAGTACGGGGTCGGCGGCGCCACGGTCAGTGCGCCCATCCTGCTCACCACGCCCATCGGCTCGTCGTTCCAGCACTCGACCACCGACAACCTGCTGAGCAGCCAGGCCGCGTCGTGGGAAGGCGGCGTGCTGGATTCGCGGCATTTTTTCGTGTTCTTCCTTCCGAACGGAACGGCGCTGGACTTGCCCGGAGCGGCCGCGTATCACACCGGGGTCTATGTCGGGGTGAACCAGACCCTGGTGCCCTATGCCGTGGTGCCGCTGCCGTCGAATGCGTGGAACCAGATCGCCACTCAGCATGAGGTGATGGAAGGCGTCGCGGACCCCAACGGCTACCAGGGGTACGCCCAGGTGCAGGGCAGCGCCAACGCCCTGTGGGCCCCGGTCATCAATGGCAGCAACGGCACGGAAATCGGCGATATGTGCGAGATGTACACCACCTCCGAGACCGACCTGCCGCAATACATCGTGCAGCCTATCTGGTCCAACCTGGCCGCGGCTTCGTTCCAGAACCCTTGCGTTCCGCCGGCGCAAGCCACCGGAAGCGCGCTGTTCGGCGCGGTGCCGGCAGCTTCGTCGCTCACCACGCTCACCGGCGCCCAGGGCAGTTTTTCGGGGGTGCTGGTCAAGGCCGGCGCAAGCGTGACGATTCCGCTGCAGGTGTTTTCCACGTCGCCGTCGGTGGGCGCGATCACGCTGGGGGCGGGTATCAGCAAGGTCTATACCTCGTCGGCGACATCTGATTCGCTGGGATGGAGTTTTCATTTCGACCGCCAGGGCATCAATGGCGACACGATCAATCTCACCATCACCGCGCCGGCCGATGCAGGGCCGGGGGCTTATGTGGTGGATTTGATCGCGGCGGACAACCAGGGCAAGGTGCGTTTCTGGCCGCTCGCGGTTTCAACGTCGATGAATTACTCCTGAGCAGGCGAATTCCGGCGGCCGGGCTGCGTCGCGGCCTTCGCTTCGCTCGCGCGCCAGCGCGCCGCGAGCCGTTGCCGGCGACCGGCATCGGCCCTCGCCGCCGGTGCGCATGGGGGGCGCTTGGGATGCGCCGACGCCGCGCGATGGCGCGGCATCGCCGCGGGCCCTGATTGGCGCGAAACGCCATTCGTGATCAAAAATTCGCAGTTTGCTTGTTTTTTGCGCAAGTACTCGCGTAGCATCAGGCTCATTTGCGTTTTACGCCACCGAGCCTGGAAGCCGCAGGTCTGCGCCCATGACGGATTCGATCCCCACTCCAGCCCCGCAGGGGGCCCCCGGCAGCGCCCCGGCCAGCCTGGTCGACGGCGCTCGCGCCTGGGATCTCGCGCAGGCCTGCGAAGAGCTGCAGCGCCTGGGCCTGGCCGACAGCCGGCG
>DAIDHU010000394.1 GCA_027451915.1 Thiomonas sp.
CAGTTGTCGCAATCGGCCATGCATGCCTACCGCGAGCTGGTCTACAGCGACCCCTCCTTCGCCCAGTATTTCTACGCCGCCACGCCCATCCGCGAGATCGCCGGGCTGAACATCGGCAGCCGTCCGGCCTCGCGCAAGCCCAGCACCGAGCTCGGCGACCTGCGCGCCATTCCCTGGAGCTTCTCCTGGGGCCAGTGCCGCGTGGCCCTTCCGGGCTGGTACGGCTTCGGGTCGGCCGTGCGCACCTTCGTCGAGCAACGCGGCGACGAAGGCGCCGAGCTGCTGGCGCGCATGCACCGCCAGTGGCCGTTTTTCCAGGCCCTGCTGTCCAACCTGGACATGGTGCTGTCCAAGACCGACCTGGCCGTGGCCTCCAACTACGCCCAGCTGGTGGGCGACGCCGCATTGCGCCGCCGCGTGTACCGCGCCATCGAGCAGGAATGGCAGCGCAGCGTGCAGGCGCTGCGCGACATCACCGGCTGGTCGCAGTTCCTGCAGACCAACCCCACGCTGGCCCGCTCGATCCGCGCGCGCTTCCCCTACATCGACCCGCTGAACCACCTGCAGGTCGAGCTGCTGCGCCGCTTCCGCGAGGGCCAGACCGACGAGCGCACCATCCGCGGCATCCACCTGAGCATCAACGGCATCGCGGCGGGTTTGCGCAACACCGGCTGAGCAGGCATGGCCCGTGTGGAATAATGGCGGGCTTCGGCCGGGATGGCGGAATCGGTAGACGCAGCGGACTCAAAATCCGCCGCCAGAAATGGTGTGGGGGTTCGAGTCCCCCTCCCGGCACCAGAAACAGCGAAACCATGGCCCGGTGCGCAGCCTCAGGCCTCGAGGCGCACGACGGCACGAGCGCCGACGGCCTGGGCATAGCGTTGCGCCGTGCGCAGCGATGGCGGCAGCCGGCCGCTTTCCAGGCATTTGCGCGCGGTCACGCCGCGACATGCTCCAGTTCCGTCGGCGCGCGCTTGACCTTCGCCGGCGCCCCCGACTTGCGTGCCTGCCACAGGTCGTAGGCGGTCTGCTGCGCCAGCCAGACGTCGGCCCGGCCACCGCGGTCCACGCCCAGCCACTGCTCGATGCGCAGCGCCATCTCGGTGGAGATCGCGCCCCGCCCATTGAGCACGCGCGACAGCGCCTCGCGATCGACACCGAGCTGCTCGGCCGCCTCGGTGACGGTCAGGCCAAGCGCCGGCAGTACGTCGTCGCGCAGGGTGAGCCCCGGATGGGGCGGGTTGTACATGCGGGTCATGCTGGGATCTCCTGGTTCGGTAATGCCTGCGCGTTCAGTGGTAGTCCTGGTAGTCGACCAGGATGGCGTCTTCGCCGTCGAAGGTGAAGGTCACGCGCCAGTTCCCGTTGACCCATATCGACCAATGGCCGGCCAGATCGCCGCTGAGCTTGTGGAGCTTCCAGCCCGGCACATCCATGTCCTTGGCGGACTTGGACAGGTCGAGCCGGATGAGCTGGCGCCGCAGCTTCGTGGCGTGGGCGGCGTGGATCC
>DAIDHU010000395.1 GCA_027451915.1 Thiomonas sp.
CGTGGGCTTGGGGCAGGTGTCGATGCGCCGCAGCATCGCCGCGAAGCGGCGCGCGTCGGCCAGGTTCCACTGCTCGTCGGCCTCGCTGGCGCGCTGCATCCAGTTCAGGTCGGCCCCGGCACTGAAATGCCGCCCCTCCCCGGACAGCACGACCACGCGCACGTCGGGGTCGGTGGCCGCCTGGGCGAAGGCGGCATCGAGCTCGCCGATCATGGCCTCGTCGAAGGCATTGAACACCTGCGGGCGCGACATGCGCAATTCGGTGACGCCGCCGGCGCGGCGAAGGACGCAAAGGGTCTCGGACATCGAAGGACTCCGTGGAAAAGGTGGGGCCGTGCCGCGAGGCCTCAGGCCAGGTGCAAGGCCTCGCGCGCCAGCGCGCGCAGCGCCACGAAGGTGGGCTGCAGCGCCTGGGCGCTGGTGTCGAGCGAGAACTCGGCCTTGGCGTAGAAGGGCTCGCGTCCGGCCAGAATGGTACGCAGGTCGCCCATGGCCTCGGCGCTGGCGGCCATCGGGCGCAGGTCGCCCTGGGCGATCACGCGCTGCATGTGGTCCTGGGGCGTGGCACGCAGCCAGATGGTGGTGCAATGCGCCAGCAGCAGGTTGAAGGTGGCGGGCTCCGACACCAGGCCGCCGGGCGTGGCGATCACCGCCTCGGTATAGAGCTGCACGGTCTCTTCCAGCGCGCGGCGCTCGTAGCGCCGGTAGGCGTTCATGCCGTACAGGGACTGGATCTCCGCCACGCTGCAGCCGGCGAACTGCTCGATCTCCCGGCTGAGCTCGATGAAGGCAAAGCCCAGGTCCTCGGCCAGCATGCGCCCCAGCGTGGACTTGCCCGCCCCGCGCAGGCCGACCAGCGCGATGCGTGAGCTGCGCGCCGCGTTGTCGCCGCCGGTGCCCAGCATCTCGCCGATGGCCGCGCGCACGCGCTGCAGGGTGGCCTCGTCGCGGTGTTCCAGCAATTCGCGGATCAGCACCCATTCGGGCGAGGAGCCGGTGATGTCCCCCAGCAACTCGGCCAGCGAGCATTGCAGCGCCTGCGCCACTTGCAGCAGCACCAGCACCGAGGCGTTGCCCACGCCGCTCTCCAGGTTCGCCAGGTGGCGCTCGGACACCTCCGAGGCCTGGGCCACCGCCTTGCGCGTCAGCCCCCGGCGCGCGCGCAGCGCGCGCACCCTTTCGCCCAGCGCCACCAGGAAGGGGTGGCGCCCGGGCGGGGCCCCGCGCGTGCGCGGGGCCTGCTCCGCGCTGCGCGCCTCGAGCCCGGGCGGATGGTTTTCATGCAATATAGTGCTTGACATCGAGTCGACGGAACTTTAGATTGACGGTACGCACAATACTGCATATCGACCCTTCCCACAACCACGGAATTCGCGCCATGTCCTGCCTGTCTGCCCTGCATCAAGCCGTGGCCGAACTGACCTCGGCCATTTCCGGCCAGCCCCTGGATGAGGCGCTGCAAAGCCGACTGAACTCCGAGTACGGCGTCGACAGCCCCTTGGTGCGCCGCATTCGAGCCGCCTGCGATCAGGGGGTGGCCGAAGGCTTGCTGTGCCAGCGCGAGGCCGGGGGCATTCGCTATGGCAGGGTGTTCAAGCCCGAGCCGGAGCTGCAGGGTTTTTCGGTGGATGTGGTGGATATGCAGGAAATTGCAGGCCCGCATCACGAGCATCCCTCCGGAGAAATCGACCTGGTCATGCCCCTGGACCCGCAGGCGCGCTTTGACGGGCAGGCAGCGGGCTGGGTGGTCTACGGCCCTGGCAGCGCCCACCGGCCCACGGTGCGCGGCGGGCGCGCACGCATCCTGTATTTGCTCCCGCAGGGTCTGATCGAGTTCTCACGCGCCTGAGCCGGGCCGGTCGACGGCTATAGTGCTTTGCTGGCGGCGCAGGGAGCGCGCCGCGGGAAGCCTTCGATGCCTTTGATCTGGACCCTTGTTCGCCGCGGCCTGGTGCCCGCCTGTGCGCTTGTGCTGCTCGGAAGCACCCCGGCCCTGGCCGCCCTCGGCGGCCCGCTGGCCGGCGTGTCGGCCGACGGCAGCCCGGCTCTGTCGGCGCGCAGCCAGCGCGCCGTGGCCGCGCCCGGCCTGAGTCGTGCCACGGTGATCACTCTCTCCGGGGTGACCGTGCACGAATACGCCGGCCCCGACGGCGTGGTGTTCGCGCTGAGCTGGGCCGGCTCCACGGTGCCGGACCTGCAACGCCTGGATGGCAGCTATTTCCCCAGCTACGCGGCAGCCCGCGGCGGGCCGGCCCCCGGAGCCTATCGTGCCCCGGTGCGCGTGCGCGAGCCGCAATTGGTGGCGCACGCCTGGGGGCATATGCGCGATTACGCCGGCTCGGCCTACGTGCCCGCGCTGGTCCCGCCCGGCGTGGACCTGGCCGCACTGGGGGTGCAGCCATGAAGTCCTTGCGTGCGACGCGCGTCGTGGCGGCCGCCGCGCTGGGCCTGGCGCTGGGCTCCTGTGGCGGGGGAGGGGGCGGTTCCGGCACCATCCCGGTGGCGCCGGCGGTGGGGGCCAACCAGTTGCTGGTGACCATCGAGCAAAATCCCGCGATTCCCGCCTCGGTCAACGTCACCGCGAACATTCCCTACGTCACGGTCACGGTGTGCAACCTCTCGAGCCAGTGCGCCACCGTGGACCATGTGGTGCTGGACACCGGCTCCTACGGCCTGCGCGTGCTGCAGGGCGCGCTGGGCGGGCTGAGCCTGCCGGTGGATGCGGCCACCGGCGGCACCCAGCTGGCCGAGTGCGCGCATTTTCTCGACGGCCACATCTGGGGCGCGGTCAGCCATGCGACCCTGCAGCTGGGCGGCGAGACCACGAGCTCCCTGCCCATCCAGGTCATCGGTGCCTCCACGCTGCCGGCGGCCCCCGCCGACTGCGCCAGCGCGGGCAGCGACGTCGGCAGCCTGCAGGCACTGGGGGGCAACGGTCTGCTCGGAGTCGGGCAGTTCATCGCCGACGGCCAGGCCTACTACGCCTGTACCGCCAGCGGCTGCACCAGCCTGAGCCCGCCGCCGGCCAGCGCCCAGGTGTCCAATCCGGTGCCTTTCGTGAACAGCGCCGACAACAACGGCATCGTGCTGCAGATGCCCTCGATCCCCACCTCGGGCGCCGGAGTCAGCTACGGAGTGCTCAGCCTGGGCGCGGGCACGCAGGCGGACAACGCGCTGAGCGGCTACACGGCGCTGGCGGCGGATTCGGGCGGCGACATCACCATCACCGTGCAGGGCGTGGCCTACCCGGGCTCCTTCCTGGACAGCGGCTCGAACTTCAGCTTCGCCTCGCTCAGCGGGGTGCCCACCGACGCCAACGGCAACTACACGCCGGCCTCGCTGCTGAACCTGCCCATCACCCTGAGCACCTCCAGTGGAGCCTCGCCGCCGGGCTCGCTGAATTCCCAGATGTACGTGGGAGATTATTCGAGCATGGATTTCTCCAGATACGTGGCATTCAACGACCTCGCGGCCCAGGTGCCCTCCACCAGCCCGGTGGATCTGGGCCTGCCTTTTTTCTACGGCCGCAGCGTGGCCTACGTGATCCAGGGCATGAGCAGCCCGCTGGGCAGCGGACCTCTGTACGCGCTGCGCTGATGCGCTGGCGCGAGCGCGCGGTTAGCCGGTTGTTCAAGGCCCTGCGCCCCCGCGCACGGGACGGAGCCCGGACCTTATAGTGGGTTCCGGGGGAGGGCCGGGCTGGACCGGCCCGGCGAGGACGTCCATGAACAGCCGACGAATAGCCTTCGAGCTGGCGCGCCTGTCGGCGCCGCATCGTGTCGCGGCCGCTGCGCTGCTGTGGTCGCTGTGCGCCACGGTCTGCGCCCATGCCGCGCTGGGCGAGAGCGTGTCCAGCGCGCTGGACGACGGCCAGGTGTCCCGGCTGATGCGCATGCTGCGCGCCGACGGCGGGCCGCGAGTGGCCGACACCACCGTGGTCACCCCCGCCGGCGTGGTGGTGCACGAGTACTCGGGCCTGCTGGGGGTGGTGTTCGCCATCGCCTGGTCCGGCGGGGCCGAGCCCGACCTGGGGCGCATGTTCGGCGCCTACTACCCCATCTACAAGGCCTGGCGCCGCGCGCATCCGATGCCGGCCCTGGACTCCGCGGT
>DAIDHU010000396.1 GCA_027451915.1 Thiomonas sp.
GGAGAAGGCCAACGAGATCTTCGACTTGATGGAGAAGTTCGCCGGCTACGGCTTCAACAAGTCGCACGCCGCGGCCTACGCCCTGCTGGCCGTGCAGACCGCCTGGCTCAAGGCGCACTATCCGGCCGAGTTCATGGCGGCCAACATGAGCATCGCGCTGGACGACACCGACAAGCTCAAGGTGCTGGTGGACGATGCGCGCGCCATGGGGCTGAACATCCTGCTGCCCGACGTCAACGAGGGTCAGTGGCGCTTCGACGCGGTGGACGCGCGCACCATCCGCTACGCGCTGGGCGCGATCAAGGGCACCGGCCGCGCGGCCATCGAGGCCATCGTGGAGGCGCGCGAGGCCGGCGGGCCCTTCACGTCGCTGATGGATTTCGTCGAGCGCGTCGACCGCGCGCGCATCAACCGGCGCGTGCTGGAGGCCCTGATCCGCGGCGGCGCCTTCGACAACCTGGATCCCAACCGCGCCACGCTGATGGCCGCGGTGGGCATGGCGCTGGAGCACGCCGCGCAGCGCGCCGAGCACGCCGACCAGGGGGGCCTGTTCGACATGCTTCCCGAGGGGCCGGCGGCCGCCCCTGAGCCGGCCCCGCAGCCTCCGTGGGACCTGCGCCAGCGCCTTTCCGAGGAAAAGCTGGCCATCGGTTTCGTGCTCAGCGGGCACTTGTTCGATGCCCACGCGGCGGAAGTGCGCCGCTTCGCGCCGCGGCCGCTGGCCGAGCTGACCGAGTCGCGCGACAGCGTGCTGGTGGCCGGCATCGTCGCCGCCGTGCGGGTGGTGCAGGGCCAGCGCGGGCGCGTGGCCATCGTCACGCTGGAGGACCGCTCGGGCGTGCTCGAGACGGTGGTCAACGAGCGCCTGCTCGACACCGTGCGCGCCCTGCTGCGCGACGACGAACTCCTGGTGTTCCAGGGCCGCGCCATGGCCGACCGGTTCAGCGGAGGCATCCGCTTCAACGTGGACGCGGTATGGACCCTGGAGCAGGCCCGCGAGCGCCTGGGGCGGCGCATCCGCATGCGGGTCAACGGCATGGGGGACGCCCGCTCGCTGATCGAGCTGGCGCGCAGCCACGCGCCGCAGGAGGGCGACGACGGGCTGCCGCTGGAGCTGGAGCTGGAGCGCGGCGGCGCGCGCGCCACCCTGCGCGTCGACCGCTTGCGCCTGCGTCCCGGCGACGACACCCTGGCCGCGCTGGGGCAGCTGGCGCTGCAGGTGCAGGTGGTCTACGACGGCGCGGAGTCGCAGCAGCCGCCGTCCTGGCATTGACTCAGGCGGGCCCGCTCGCGGCCCCGGCGCTCGAGTTCGCGGGATCCGCGACCCCGGGGAGCCGGATCAGTTCGCCTGGTCGCGCGGGCCAGCGACCACTTCCATCGGGGTCCACCAGCGGCCGTGGTCGCTGGGCAGCTTGCCCAGGCGCTTGACCGCGCGCACCACCGCGGCGTCCCAGCTGGGCACGCCGCTGGAGTGTTTCACGGAGACCCCCAGCACTTCGCCCGAATTGGGGTCCAGCATGACCGACAGCGTGACCTTGGGGTTGCCCTGGATCTGGTCCACCTGGGGGTAGATCACGTTCTCGCGGATCAGTGTGGCCAGGCGCGCCGCGTAGCCGCCCGAGGGGCCCGCGCTGGTCGCCGCGGTGCCGGCCGGCGACGCGCCGTTTCCGGCCTGCGACATCAGGCTCTTGAGGTAGTCCTGGCGGCTTTGCTGCTGCAGCTTGGCCAGCTGCTGCTCCTCGCGCCGCTGCGCGGCCACGCGCGCGGCCTTTTCCTTCGCGGCCTCGAGCCTGGCGGCCTTCTCGGCGGCCTTCTCGGCGGCTTTCTCGGCGGCCTTCTGCTCGGCCAGCTTTTCCGCCGCGGCCGCCTTTTGCGCGGCCAGGCGCTGCTGCTGCAGCTCTTCCTGGTGCTGCTGCTGGGCGAGCCTGGCGGCCTTTTCCTGGGCGAGCTGTTCGGCGCGCAGCTTTTTCTGTTCCTGCTCCTGCTTGCGCTTTTCGCGCAGCGCGATCTCGGCCTGGTCCGGCTGCGGCGTCACCTGCGCCTTGGGAGGCGCAGGCGCAGGCTGGGGCTGGGGCTGCGGCCTGGGCTGGGGCTGGACCGGCTGCGCCGGTTTCGGGGGCGGTGGCGCGGCCAGGCGCGCGGTGGGCGCCCACAGCTCGGCCTGTACCGCCTGCGGCGTGTGACTGTGCCAGTGCACGCCGAAGGCGATCAGCACCACCAGCAACAGGTGCATGAGCAGCGCGAGCAGCAGCGCGCGCACGCTGCGGCGTTCGGGCGGCGGACGCAGGGCGTCTGCGGCGGGCTGGTTCATGGACGGGGACGGGAGGGCTGCGGGGACATCGGGTTCAACGCTTGCGCGCGGCGTGGCGTTGACGTGGGGCTCAATGCCCCCCGCCGGAGCCCGCCACGGCCAGGCCCACGCGCTGCACGCCCGCCTGCTTGAGGCGATTGAGCAGTTTCATCACGTCGTCGTACTTGACGTTCTTGTCCGCGGCGATCATGACCGGCGTGTCGGCCAGCGTGCCGCCGGAGGCGGCGGCCAGCTGCGCCACGCTTTGCGCCAGGGATTGGACCGTCACGTCCTGCGGCTGCAGCGACGGGTCGCCCGGCTTGGCCTTGGGGTCGATCAGGCGTGCCTGCAGGGTCTGGTCGGCGCGCAGATCCACCTCCACCACCGTGTCCGGGGCGCGCGTGGCCGAGCCCACCGTGGGCAGCTTGACCAGGCTGGGCGTGATCAGCGGCGCCGTGACCATGAAAATGATCAGCAGCACCAGCATCACGTCGATGTAGGGCACCACGTTGATCTCGGCCAGCGCGCGTCGGCGCGCGCCGCCCGAACGCTGCTGGATGGCGCCCACGTCAACGGCTCCCGGCGTCGGACGGGAAGCGGGAGGCGCCGGCGGCCACCCCGGAGCCCGAGCCGGAGCCCGCGTGGGGCGCCACCTGGCGCTGCAGGATGTTGGAGAACTCCTCCATGAAGGACTCGAAGCGGATGGACAGCCGGTCGATGTCGCGGGCGAAGAAGTTGTAGGCGATGACCGCGGGAATGGCCGCGAACAGGCCGATGGCGGTGGCCACCAGCGCCTCGGCGATGCCCGGCGCCACCGTGGCCAGCGTGACCTGCTGCAGGTTGGACAGGCCGACGAAGGCGTGCATGATGCCCCAGACCGTGCCGAACAGGCCCACGTAGGGCGACACCGAAGCCACCGAGGCCAGGAAGGACAGGTTGGACTCGATGACGTCCATTTCGCGTTGCTGCGCGGCGCGCATCGCCCGGCGCGCGCCGTCGACCAGCGTGGTCGGGTCCAGCCTGCGCTCGCGCAGCTTGAGGAATTCGCGCATGCCCGAGGCGAAGATGCGTTGCAGCGGGCTGCCGTGGCGCGCGGCGCCGACCGCGGCCTGGTACAGGTCGTTCAGGCTGGTGCCCGACCAGAATTCCTGCTCGAACTCGTCGGTCTTGACCCGCGCCTCCTTCACCGAGAAGTACTTGCGGAAAATCACCGTCCAGCTCGCCAGGGACACCGACAGCAGCAGGGCCAGCACGATCTGCACGACGGTGCTCGCGCCGAGCACGAGCGAAACGATGGAAAAGTTCTGGTCCATGCGCAATTGACGGTCAGGGAAGTCGGGCCGCGGATTCGAACCCGTGCGGGGCGCGCCGCGCACCCTCTATTGTGCCTTGGCGCGCGCGGCCGTCTCGCGCCTGCGCGGCGGCGGGGGCGCGGAGCCGGGCGAGGGGCCTCTCAGCCCACGGCGCGCCGGATGAGTTCCGGCATGCGCTGGGGGCGAAAGCCTTGCGCCTGCACGCAGGCCACCAGCACGCGCGCCTCGGCCAGCAGGGTGCGCGCCGGGTCGTCGCGCCGCACCTGTTGCACGAATTCCAGGCTGGCCGCACCGCGCGCGCCGAAGTCCACGCCCACCAGCAAGGCGTCGTCCAGGCGCGCAGGGCTCAGGTAGCGCACCTGGGCCGTGCTGACCACGAACATCAGGCCCTCGGTCTGCGCCAGGCGCTGCTGGTCGACTCCCAGGCTGCGCAGCCATTCGCTGCGGGCCCGTTCGCAGAACTTGAGGTAATTGGCGTAGTACACGACGCCGCCGGCATCGGTGTCCTCCCAGTACACCCGCATCGGCAGCACGAATCTCGCGAATGAATCACAGGGGGCGGAGGTGGTCGCTAACATGCCCCGAAGTGTAATGAGCCCGTCCAGGAGCCGCCTGTCATGTTCACCGGAATCATCACCGCGCTCGGGCGCATCGAATCCACCTCGGCGCTGCCCGGAGAGGGCGCGGGCCTGCGCGTGCGGGTGAGCACCCCCCCGGGTTGGCTGGAGGGCGCGGCCGTGGGCGACAGCATCTGCTGCAGCGGCGCCTGCATGACCGTGGTGGAGATGGGCCCGGCGCATTTCAGCTTCGACATCTCCGCCGAGAGCCTGCGGCGCACCTGCGGGCTGGACCGGCAGGGCAGCCTGCTCAACCTCGAACAGTCGCTGACCCTGTCCACCCGGCTGGGCGGACACCTGGTGACCGGCCACGTCGACGCCGTGGGGCAGGTGCACGGTTTCGAGCCGGCGGGAGAGTCGCGCCACCTGGTGGTGACGGCGCCGGCCGGGCTGGCGAGCTTTTTCGCGTACAAGGGCTCGGTGGTGGTCAACGGGGTGAGCCTGACCGTCAATCGTGTCGAGGACTGCGCCGACGGCGGCGCGCGTATCCACATCAACCTGATTCCCCACACCCTCGAGCACACCAATCTGCACCAGTTGCGCGAGGGCGGCATGGTGAACCTGGAGGTCGACCTGATCGCACGTTACGTGCAACGCATGCTCGCGTCGCCCCCGGCACAGGACTGAAGCTGCCGCCAGGGTCTTGCCGACCCCCAAGAATCCGCCTTATACTGTGCGGCTTATTCCCCGATAGCTCAGTCGGTAGAGCGCCGGACTGTTAATCCGTAGGTCCCTGGTTCGAGCCCAGGTCGGGGAGCCAACCATGGCTAAAAGTGGGTACCTTGTCGTTGGTACCCATTCTTTTGCCCATCGCGGCCTCCAGGGCAGCGGCCTTTCGCCCTTGCATGCGGACCTTCTCGCCGTCGAAGGTGATCTCCGACACAAGCGTCTGCAGGTAGCGCTTCGGGAAACTGGTGGAGCTGTCGAGTAGGCGCGAACGCAGGTTCGTGGCGAAGGCGGTCAGTTGCGCGTGGCTCAGAGTTGACAAGGACGTCGCTTCGGCCGCCTGAGTGCGTGCCATCTCCCCGAGCACGGATTCCCGCCGGTTCCTGAGATCCTGGACCCGCTGGCCGAGCATGTCGTCCATCGGGACAAGCCCCTTCTCGATAGCCACGTAGAGGCGGTTGAGCGCAGTCTCCAATTCGGTGAGTTCCTTCTGCATGGCGCGCAGGACGTCACCGTGCTTGCTCCGTAGCAGCTCGAATTGCTGTTTCAGTTCCTTCAGCATCGCCTTCAGGCGCTCCGGCGTCAGGACCCTGTCGGCCAGAGCGGACAGTACGAGCGTGTCCAGCTTGTCCATCGGGACGGCCGGCGTGGTGCACGCCTTGGAATGCTGCCCGATTCGGGTGTTGCACTTGTAATACCGATATTTCCCGTACTTACCGGTCATGAGGGTCATGCCCGCCCCACAGACAGCGCACTTGAGTAGCCCGGTCAGCAACGTGGGAGAGTTCAGGATGCGGGGAGGCGTTGCCGTCGGCGCGCGTTCATGCCGCTTGGCGGTGATGGCCTCGAAGGTCTGCGATGAGACGATCGGAGGCACCTCGACGATGATCCAGTCCTCCGGGGCCTTGCGCGCCTTGGTTCGGTTGGATGTCTTGTTGAAGACGTACTGACCCTTGTAGATGGTGTCACAGAGCATCGCGTGGACGCGAGTGCGCGTCCACTTCGCGCCTCGCAGGAGCGTGCCGCGCTCGTTGAAGTAGGCCGCGATCTGCTTGGAGCCCATTTCCTGCCCATGCAAGCCGTTTTCGTAAAGGTCGAACATCGTTTGGACAAGGGTTGCTTCGCCTTCCTCGATGGCCAAGCGCTTTTTCTTACCAGCCTTGCCCGTGCTGTTCTCGACCTCGACAGCCTTGTAGCCGAAGGGGGTGCGGGAACCATTGAAGTAGCCCTGGCGGGCGTTCTCCTGCATGGCGCGCAAAGTATGTTTGCCGTTTTCCTTGCTCTGGTATTCGTCGAAGGTCGAAAAAATGCGCCGGATCATCTCCCCCATTGCGTCGTCGCTCGTGGGCTGGGTGATAGAGACCAGGCGAACCCCCGACTTCTTGAGCGTGCGCTCGTATAGCCCGAGCTCGATGGCATCCCGGAAGAAGCGCGAGAGGCTGTGCACGATGATCGCGTCATAGGGCGCCGGCTTGGTGGTGGCGTCGGCGATCATCTGTTGGAACACGGCCCGGCGATCGTCGGTCGCGGACGCACCAGGTTCGACGTACTCGCAGCCCACGGCGTGACCATTGCGTTCGCACCACGCTCGCATCTGTCGGAGTTGGTCCGGGATCGAGAGATCCTTGTCGGCTTGACGCGCCGTGGAAACGCGTGCGTACAGGGCAACGGTCATGCTCAGTCCTCCTTGGGGGCCGTGGGGGCGGCCTGCAGATCTTCGAGGATCTCCGGCAGGATGCCGAGCACCAGGGCAATTTCCTCCGCGCTCGGCGAGGCCCGATCATCGAAGGGGAAATCTACCGCAATGCGACCGGTCGCAGGGGGCGGCCGAACGCGCTGGGGGCGGGGGTGCCGGCCGGTGGTCTTATTTTCCATCCTCCGCACAGATCGCCGCCCAAAACAAATTCTGCGGTGTCGGCAAAGAGGGACTTCAGTCGGACGAGGTGGAGCGGATGAGCGGTAGGAGCGTCGTCCTGGAGGGTGGCAGCTGCGACGAGCCGGAGACTTCGCCTTGGGAGGCGGGGCCAACCACGATGGTCAGCGAGCGGCGGCGCGCAACGCGACGCACCTTTCTCCACAAGGAGTGCAGGCCGGCGAGTTGACCTGTCAACAGGCCGGCAGCCTCAGCGCCTGGGTGGACGCGACTCGACAGCGGGGGCGGCGCCGGTCCTCGGCGGGAGGCTGCCCGAAGCCATACCTGTCCGCGGGTTTTCGATTGCGGCAGGCAATCGCTCCGTCAACTGATCGACTCGCTCCCGCGCCTTTTCCGCCAGGGCATTCGCGCGCTCCACTTCCATCTTCATCTCGGCGAAGCGCTCTCCGAGGTCCTTTTGCCGTGCGGCCAGGACGGCCACGCGCTGCTCGGCCTGGGCGCGCCCCAGGCGCTCCTGTTCCAGCTTTTCTTGAACGGCCCTGAGGTCGGATTGGAGCTGCCCCAGGGATTCGAGGCGCACGACTACCCGGGCCAGCTCCGTGCGCGCAGCTTCGGCACTCTGACGTTCCTGCGCTGCATCTGCCTTCGCAGCGGCCAACTCAAGGTCTAGCTGCTTTGCCCGCCCATCGGCTGCAGCCCGCTGGGCCTCGAGCTTTGCGACCGCTGCAGTGCTTTCCTCCAGGTCCTTGGTTAGGCGCTCGCTTTCGGCAGCGAGATCTGCAGTAACTTGAAACTGCTCGGCCAGCTCGGCATCGAGCGGCGCCCGGGCGGCGGCCACTTCGGCCGCGATGAAATCCATCAGGGACCGTTGCAGCACGGGAGGCAGGATGGGCTGCGCCAGCGGTGGACGGGCATGGGCTTCGCGCCATCGCTGCATGTGCCCGTTGATCGTCGACATGCTGCCGTGTCCAATCCGCGCGTGCACCTCGCGCAGTGTCGGCCGAATGCCCTCGGCTTGAAGAGCATCGGCAACTGCAAAGGTCTGTTCGGGGGTGACGGTTGCTTCACGCGGCATGATGACGATCTCGGAGTGGCAGTGATACGATTCGAATGATATGAAACGGTACGCTATGAAATGATACAGCAAGACGTGGCACTGTGCGGGAGAGTCGGCGTCTTGTTTCCTTGCCGATCATCTGGGCAGGAGGCCTTCGAAATCAAAATCCGTGGCCCCAGAAGGGAAGTAAGCCAAGCGGACAAGGCGAAGGAGCTGCACAGCGTGGGGGCTGTCCAGGGGACGGCCGCCACGATGGGCATTCGCGTTGGCCGTGGGATGCGGGGGCGCTGACCTGCGTGACCGCCAGCACTCCAGCAACCTGGGGATGGCTCCTTATGCCAAAAAACCGTGCGGAAGGATGCGGAGGCCTGCTTGGTCGCGCGGACGGCAAGCGCCGCCTGGCCTTTCACCTCACCGCTTCCCCCAGGTGCGCTCGGGCTGCACCGTGTCCTCCCACTCCGCGAGCACATCGTCCTCCCAGGCGTGCTCTGCGTCCCACGCCTGCACATCCTGCTCGTTCGCGAGCCGCGCCTCCACGGCCTGATCCAGTTCCTCATGGGGCATCTCGCTTGCGCGCCTCGGAGGTCTTGCCAGCGCAGCTCGGAGTTCCTCGGGCATTACGACTTCGATGGACACCTGCGAGGAAGGGAAGAGTGCGATCGACTTGTGCTCGGTGGGATGCCTGCGCAGCCGCCCGGTGGGGCTGCGGGAGGTCAGCGGCACCCTCTCGCGCGCCAGCGCAGTGCGCCAGCTCCTGGCGAAGGCTTCGCGGGTGCACAGTATGCGCAGTTCGTGCTCCTCGCGCAGCTGCTCCTTCCAGGCGCAGCAGCAGTAGTCCTTCTCCATGGTGCCCTTGGCGCTGTTTTCCAGTTCGACGTACACGCGAACCCAGGCATCGTCGCGAGTCAGGCTGGGGCGCAGGAGCACGCAGTCAGCAACCCGGTTGCCGGGCCGGCGCGGCACGCGC
>DAIDHU010000397.1 GCA_027451915.1 Thiomonas sp.
CAGTCGGCGCGCCAGCGCGCAGGCGGCACCCACCGCGTCCTCGTCCACCACGGCATCGAACAGCGCGCCCTCGCGCAACTGCGCGGCCGGCACCGGCTCGCCGGACACGATCAGATCCAGCGCCCGTGCCAGGCCCAGGGCGCGCGGCAGGCGCTGGGTGCCGCCACTGCCCGGCAACAGTCCCAGCTTGACCTCGGGCAGCCCGACCAGGGCGCCGGCCAGCGCCACGCGCCCGTGGCAGGCCAGCGAGAACTCCAGCCCGCCGCCCATGCAGGTGCCGTGGATGGCCGCCACCACGGGCTTGGGGCTGGACTCGGCCACCTGCAACACGTCCAGCAAATGCGGCGAGGCGATCATCTCCGGCTTGCCGAACTCGCGGATGTCGGCGCCGCCGCTGAACAGCGCGCCGGCCCCCGTCACCACGATCGCGCGCACGGCCGGATCGGCCGCCGCCTGATCCAGGGCTTCGATCAGCAAGCGGCGTTGTTCCAGGCCGAAGCCGTTGACCGGCGGGTTGTCCAGCGTGAGCACGGCGACCTCGGCGTCGAGGCGGATGTGGACCTTGGGCATGGTGTCTCCAGTCGATTCGGGGGGATGCGCTGCGCGCCCGGGCCGGGCGCTCAGGCCTGTACCGCCAGGCGCAGTCGCTCGGCCAGCTCGAGCAGGCGCGGCCGCGCCTGCCCGAGCAGGAATTCGGGGCTCAGCTGGAAGGCAGGCCCGCCGCAATTGATGGCCATGCGCGGCATGCCGCGGCCCGCATCCACGGCCACTGCGATGGCGTTCACGTCGGGCTGCCAGTCGCCGAAGGAACAGGCGCAGCCGAGTTCGCGCACCTCGCGCAGCGCGCGCTCGATGCCGGCGCGCAGCGCGGGCCCTTGCTCGCCCTCCTGCGCGGCCAGTTCCCGCAGCAGCAGCTCGCGCTCGTCCTCGGGCGCCGCCGCCAGCCAGGCGCGGCCCATCGCCGTGCTGCCCAGCGGGATGCGCGAGCCCACGTCCAGGCTCAGGGTCAGCGCCGAGGAACTGCGACAGTTTTCCACGTAGATCATCGAGAGGCGGTCGCGCAGGCCCAGCGACACCATGGTGCCGGTGGCGTCGGCCAGCTGCTGCATCCAGGGCCGCGCCAGCTGACGCATGTCCATGCGCGCCAGCACGCTGCTGCCCAGGGCCAGGGTGGCGCTGCCCAGGCGGTACTTGCCGCTTTCCTCGTCGTGGCTCAGGTAGCCCAGCCGGGTCAGGGTGTAGGTCAGGCGCGAAACCGTGGACTTGGGCAGCGAGCAGCGCGCGGCGATGTCCTGGTTGCCCAGCGCGCGGTCACGCGAGCGAAAGCAGGCCAGCACCTCCAGCCCCCGCGCCAGCGCGGTGACGAACTGACGCTGGTCGACATCCGGCGCGCGTACGGCTTCCAGCGGCCCCTGCGCCGCCCTGCGGCCGGCTGCCCTGCGGCGTGCATCCATGGTTCCTGCTCCCTGCCAGCGCCGGGGCCCGGCGCCTTGACAGCCCCCGGACCCGACGGAAGAATGGGCCCATTCTAGCCCCATGGAACACTGTTCCGCACAGCGGTTTTGCGCAACGCGCAGGCCTCCCGAAGCCGCATGGACATCGACATCCTCCCCGAGCTGGCCGCATTGCGCCGCGAACTGCGCCAGACCCTGCTCGAGCTGCTTCCCCAGGCCCTGCGCCGCAAGGTGCTCCTGGGCCAGCGCCTGGAGCGCGAGGACTACCTGAGCTGGCAGCGCCTGCTGCATGGGCGCGGCCTGGGCGCCGTGCACTGGCCACTCGAATGGGGCGGACGCGCCTGGAGCCCGGCGCAAAGCGCCGTGTTCGACGAGGAATGCGCGCGCCTGGGCGCGCCGCGCCAGCTGCCCTTCGGGCTCAAGATGCTGGCCCCCGTGCTGCTGCGCTTCGGCACCCCCGAGCAACGCGCGCGCCTGCTGCCGCCCATCATCGAGGGGCGCAGCTGGTGGTGCCAGGGCTACTCCGAACCCGGCGCAGGCTCCGACCTCGCCTCCCTCAAGACCCGCGCGCTGCCCGAGGGCGGGGACTTCGTGCTGCACGGCCAGAAGACCTGGACCACCCTGGCCCAGCATGCCGACTGGATGTTCTGCCTCGCCCGCACCGACCCCGAGGCCCGGCCCCAGCGCGGCATTTCCTTCCTGCTGGTGGACATGCGCAGCCCCGGCGTGCAGGTGCGCCCCATCCGGCTGCTCGACGGCGAGCACGAGGTCAACGAAGTCTGGCTGGACGGCGTGCGCGTGCCGCGCGAGAACCTGGTGGGCGAACTGCACCAGGGCTGGACCGTGGCCAAGTACCTGCTCGGGCACGAGCGCGCCAACATCGCCGGCATCGGCACCATCCAGCGCGAGCTGGACCGCCTGCGCGAGCTCGCCGCCCGGGCCGACGCCCACGGCCTGCGCCCCGGCGAGCAGCCGCTGCTGGCGGCCGACATCGCCGAGCTGGAAATCGACCTGCTGGCCCTGGAGGCCACGCAGGCGCGCATGCTGCTGCGCGAGGGGCCGCCCGGAGCCGAGGCCTCCATGCTCAAGGTGCTGGGCAGCCGGCTGCAGCAGCGCGCCAGCGAGCTGCTGATGCGCGCAGCCGGAGCGCGCGCCCTGCCTTTCGAGCCCGAGGCCTTCGCACCCCCGCCGGGATTCGAGCCGGTGGCCGGCGAGGACTGCGCGCTGCTGGCCGCGCAGTACGCCAACTGGCGCAAGGTGTCGATCTACGGCGGCAGCAATGAAATCCAGCTCAACATCCTGGCCGGCGCGCTGGGCCTGGACCCCGGCCGGGGCGCGCCCGGCGCCCGCGGCGCCGATTGACCTCGACCATGGAAGCCACCGAACAACAGCGCATGCTGGGCGATTCCCTGCTGCGCTTCGTACAGCGCGAGTACGGCTTCGAGCAGCGCCGGCGAGTCCAGGCCGCGGGCGGCTTCGATCCCGCACGCTGGCAGGGCCTTTGCGAACTGGGCCTGGCCGCCCTGCTGGTGCCCCAGGAACACGGCGGCCTGCAGGCGCCGCTGGCCGACGCGCTGCATGCGCTGCAGGTGCTGGGCCCCGCCCTGGTGCTCGAGCCCGTGCTGGGCAGCTGTGTGCTGGCCACGCGCCTGCTCGCGCGCGCCGGCGGCCCCGCCGCCGCGCAATGGCTGCCGCGCCTGGCCGAAGGCGCGATCGGCGCGGTCGCCCTGTTCGAGCCCGGCGCCGGCTTCGAGCACGAGCCGCCGCGGTGCCGCGCCCGCGCCGAGGCGCAGGGCTGGGTGCTCGATGGAGCCAAGAGCCTGGTGCTGCAGGCCGGGCAGGCGCAAGTGCTGCTGGTCTGGGCCGCCTGCGAGGATGGCGGCCCCGGCTGGTTCGCGGTTCCGGCCGACTCCGCGGGCCTGGCCCTGCGGGCCTACGCGCTGCTCGACGGCCAGCCGGCCGCCGAGCTGAGCCTGCGCGGCGTGCGCCTGCCCGCCACGGCCCGTCTGCCGGGCCAGGCCCGGGCACTCGCCGACGAATTGCGCGATCTCTGGCTGGCCGCCGTGTGCGCCGACGCCGTGGGCGTCATGCAGGCCGCGCTGGACGCCACGGTCGCCTACCTCAACACCCGCGTGCAGTTCGGTCGCCCGCTGGCCGCGCAGCAGGTTCTGCGGCACCACGCAGCGAGCCTGTGGATGGAACTCGAGCAGGCGCGCTCCATGGTCTGGCTGGCCGCACGCCAGCTCGAGCTCGAGCCTGCCGCGCGGCGCGCCGGGCTGATGGCGGCGGTCAAGTCGCGTGTAGGGCGTGCCTGTCGCGAGATCGCGCAAGGCAGCGTGCAACTGCACGGCGGCATCGGCCTGAGCGACGAGCTGGCGCTCAGCCACTGGTTCAAGCGCCTGAGCCTGGCCGAGCTGTGGCTGGGCGACAGCCGCCAGCAACTCCTGCGCTACCAAAGGGCCGGCGCCGGCGCGCCCGCCTGACCCCCGTCGCAACCCTCCCCCGAGCTTCCACCCAGGACAGGCGCACCATGCAGGACTTCAGCGATCGCGTCGCGGTGATCACCGGCGCCGCCGGGGGCATCGGCCTGGCGCTGGCCCGCCAGGCCCTGGCGCGGGGCATGCGCCTGGTGCTCAGCGACCTCGACCCCGGCTCGCTCCAGGCAGCCGGCCGCGCCCTCGGCGCCGATCCGGCGCGCCTGCTGCTGCATGCCGCAGACGTCAGCCGCGACCCCGAAGTCGCCTCGCTGGCCGAGGCCGCCTTCGCGCGCTTCGGCGCCGTGCACCTGCTGTGCAACAACGCCGGGGTGGGCTTCAGCCGCCTGGCCTCGGAACACAGCGCGGCGGACTGGGAATGGGTGATCGGGGTCAACCTGTTCAGCGTGGCCCACGGCATCCGGCATTTCCTGCCGCGCATGCAGGCCGCGGGGGCGCCGGCCCATGTGCTCAACACCGCCTCGGCCGCCGGGCTGGTGTCCACCCCCGGGCTGGCCGCCTACAACGCCAGCAAGCAGGGCGTGGTGGCCCTGTCCGAAACCCTTCGCGCCGAGCTGGCCGCGCAGCACAGCCCCGTCGAGGTCTCGGTGCTGTGCCCGGCCTGGGTTCCCACCGGCATCCATGCCAGCAGCCGCGTGCGCCCCGAACGCTTCGGCGCCACCGCGCCGGCCTCCGAGGCCTCGCGCCCCTACGAACAGACCATGGAACACGCGGTGCTGGCCGGGCGCCTGAGCGCCGACGACATCGCCCGCATCGCCTTCGAGTCCATGGCGCGCGGGCAGTTCTACATCCTGCCCCACACCCGCATCGGCCAGGCCGTGCAGGAGCGCTTCGCCGAGATCGCGGCCGCCGCCGTCCATCCCCCCCACGCCCCCTCCCCATGAACGCTCTGATGTGCCACGCCTTCGGGCCCATTTCCGATCTGCGCCTGGAGCAGGCGGCGGACCCCCTGCCCGGCCCCGGCCAGGTCGTGGTGCGTGTGCGCGCCTGCTCGCTCAACTTTCCCGACGCGCTGATCGTGCAGGGCCTGTACCAGGTCAAGCCCGCGCTGCCCTTCTCGCCCGGCGCCGAGTTCGCCGGCGAGGTCGAGGCGCTGGGAGAAGGCGTGCGCCATGTGCGCGTGGGCGACCCCGTGGTGGTCTTCGCCGGCCACGGCGGCCTCGCCCAGCGCTGCGTGGTCGACGCCGCGCGCCTGCTCCCCCTGCCCGCCGGCATGGATTACGCGCAGGGCGCCGCCTTCGTGCTCACCTACGGCACCGCCTTGCATGCGCTGCGCACCATCGGCAGCCTGCGCGAAGGCCAGACCCTGCTCGTGCTGGGAGCCGCCGGCGGCGTCGGCCTGGCCGCCGTCGAGGTCGGCAAGGCGCTGGGAGCGCGCGTGATCGCCGCCGCCTCCAGCGCCGCGCGCCTGGAACTGGCGGCCCGCCACGGCGCCGACGCCGGCATCGACTACGCCACCCAGGACCTGCGCCAGCGCGTGCTCGAACTCAGCGAAGGGCGCGGCGCCGACCTCGTGCTCGACCCGGTGGGCGGCCCCTACGCCGAGAAGGCCCTGCGCGCCACCGCCTGGCGCGGCAGCTACCTGGTGGTGGGCTTCGCCGCGGGCGAGATCCCGCGCCTGCCCCTCAACCTGCTGCTGCTGCAGGAACGTCGCCTGCTCGGCGTGTACTGGGGCGAGGCCCTGCAACGCGACCCCGCCGCCCACCTGCGCGACATGGAGCAACTGGTCGCCTGGTTCTCCCAGGGCAGGCTGCGCCCGCCCATCACCGAGCGCGTGGGCCTGGACGGCGCGCTCGACGCGCTGCAGCGCATGGCCGCGCGCGGCGTCATGGGCAAGGTGGTGGTGGATATCGCCTAGCTCCGACCCCGCGCCGGATCAATCCCTGCGCGCGTGCCGGCGCGCACGCGCTGCCCGCCGGGCCTAGATTGGGCGGCGAAAGGTCCGCGCGTCGCGGGCCCGCATCGCGGAGCATGCCATGTCCCCCTCCACCAAGTCCCCCCGCGCCCCCGCCGTGTCGCCCAAGGCCCCGGCCGAGCGACGCGCCCCCAGGCGCGATGTCGAGGCCCCGCGCGAGCAGGCCGCGGCGGAGGAAATCGCCGGACGCCACGCCAACACCGGCCAGAAGGACCACAAGGCCGCGCGCACGGCCCGTCGCACCGTCGACCTGAAGGCGCGCTGAGCAGGCCCGGCTCTCGGGGCCTTGAAGGCCCGCTGAGCAACTCGGGTACTCGGGTTTTTGTCGCGGGCGTGCGCGCACGCGACGCCGCCTGCGCACAATCGCCGCACGCGGGCCGCCGAGGCTTG
>DAIDHU010000398.1 GCA_027451915.1 Thiomonas sp.
TAGAACCCGCGGCCCGACTTGCGCCCCAGCATGCCGCCGTCGACCAGCTCACGCTGTACCAGCGAGGGCTGGAAGCGCTTGTCGAAAAAGTTCGCCTCGTACACCGCCTGGGTGACCGCGAAATTGGTGTCGTGGCCGATCAGGTCCATCAGCTCGCAGGGCCCCATGCGAAAGCCCGCGCCGCGCAGGCAGGCGTCCAGCACCTCGGGCGGGGCCGCCTGCTCCTGCAGCAGCGCCAGGGTCTCGGCGTAATAGGGGCGCGCGATGCGGTTGACGATGAACCCGGGGGTGGAGCGCGCGTGCACGGCGGTCTTGCCCCAGGATCGCGCCAGCTCGAATACCTGCGCGGCCACCGCCGCGTCGGTGCGCAGCCCGCTGACCACCTCGACCAGTTTCATCAGGGGCACGGGGTTGAAAAAATGCATGCCCACCAGGCGCTCGGGGTGTTTCAGGTCCCGGGCCAGCGCGGTGATGGACAGCGAGGAGGTATTGCTGGCCAGCACGCAACGCGCATCGACCAGGGCCTCGAGCTGCTCCAGCACCGCGCGCTTGATGTCCAGGCGCTCGATGATGGCCTCGATCACCAGGCCGCAGTCGGCGGCATCCTCCAGGCGGGGCACCGGCTGGATGCGCGCGAGCGCGGCCTGCGCCTTGTCGGCGGCCAGGCGGCCCTTGGCCACCAGGGTGTCGAAGGTGGCGCCGAGCTGGGCGTGGGCCTGCTGCGCCGCGCCTTCGCGGGCGTCGAACAGCGCCACCCGGTGCCCGGCCTGCGCGGCCACCTGCGCGATGCCCGCGCCCATGATGCCCGCGCCCACCACCAGCACGCGCGCCTCGCGCAGCGAGGCGGCGGTCGACGTGCCGGAGGGGGCCAGGGCGGTTTCGTGACTCGACATCAATAGGTCTCCAGATGCAGCCGGCCCTGCTCCTTCCAGGCCGCCGCGGTGCTTTCCCAGGACAAGCCGGCCTGCGTGGCGACGTCGCGCAAGGCCAGCACGACGCCTTCTTCCATCGCCTTGAGGCCGCAGACGTAAATGTGCGTATTGTCGTCGCGCAGCAATTCGCCCAGGTCGGCCGCGCGCTCGCGCATCAGGTCCTGCACGTAGCGTCTGGGGCTGCCCGGGGTGCGCGAGAAGGCGAGGTGGATGTCGATGAAATCCCTGGGCAGATTCTGCAGCGGCCCGAAGTAGGGCAGCTCGGCCTGGGTGCGCGCGCCGAAGAACAGCATCAGGCGCCCGCCGTCGAACTTGCCGGAGCGGCGCAGGCGCCGGCGCCATTCGGTCATCGCGCGCATGGGCGCGCTGCCGGTGCCGGTGCAGATCATGACAATGTTCGAGCGCGGGTGGTTGGGCATCAGGAAACTCGCGCCGAAGGGCCCGGTGACCTCCACCTTGTCGCCGACCTTGAGGTCGCACATGTAGTTCGAGGCCACGCCGCGCACCGCGCGTCCCTGGTGGTCCTCCAGCACGCGCTTGATGGTCAGCGACAGGTTGTTGTAGCCGGCGCGCTCGCCGTTGCGCGGACTGGCCACCGAGTACTGGCGCGGATGGTGGGGCCGGCCCTCGGCGTCCACCCCCGGCGGGATGATGCCGATGGACTGGCCCTCGAGCACCGGGAAGGGCATGGCGCCGAAGTCCAGCACGATGTGGTGGGTGTCGTACTCGCGCCCGACCTCGGTGACCCGCACGTTGCCGGTGACCGTGGCGGTCACCGACTTGCGCGCGGCCTTCGGGCCGTACAGGTTGGTGTAGGCGTGGGCCGCCGACCACGGAGCGACCACGGAGCCGTAGCGCGCGGCCAGGAACTCGGCTTGCACGCCGGCCTCGAGGGTGTCTTCGCGCGGCGCCTGGGTCGGCACGGGGGCGGCATCGCCGGCCGGCAGGTCGCGCAGATCGCCCTGCGCCGGAAGCTCGTCCCACAGCAGTTGCTCGGCCAGCGGGTAGGCCGCGGCACGCGGCACGTCGCGCCAGTTGTCGATGGCGCCGGTGGGGCAGGGCGGCACGCAGGCCATGCAGAAATTGCACTTGTCGGCGTCGACCACGTAGTTGCGGCTGTCGTGGGTCACGGCCCCCACCGGGCAGGTGGCTTCGCAGGTGTTGCAGCGAATGCAGATCTCGGGGTCGATCAGGTGCTGGTGCAGGATGGCGGTGTCGGCCATGTCCATGGCAGTCTCCGAAAGGCCGCGGGGCGCCGTCGCGCCCCGCGTTGGTCGATCAGTTGAAGCGTACGTACTCGAAGTCGATGGGCTGGCGGTTGATGCCCACCATCGGCGGCGCGATCCAGTTCGCGTACTTGCCGGGCTCGACCACGCGGCCCATCAGCGAGGCCACGAAGGCGCGGTCGGCCGCCGTGGGCAGCCACTCGCCGACCCTGGCGTTCCACTCCTGCTCGCTGACCACGCGCCCGTCGGGGGCGACCTTCACGCCGGCCAGGCTGCCGATGCTGCGGTGGAAGGCCTTGTGCGGGGTGGACAGGCGAAAGCCGATGCCGGCCTTCTCGATCACCTTGTTCCAGCGCGACACGCCGCCGATGCTGTCGGTGATGTAGTCGTCGCGCAGGACTTCGTTGAGGGCGTTGAGCATGGGCACTTCCTGCTCCACCAGGCGATCGCGCTGCACCTGCAGGATGCGGTAGCCGTGGTCGTGCAGGCGGTGGTCGTCGGCGCGCTTGCCTTCCTCGAAGCGGCCCTTGAGCCCGCTGGAGTAGAAGGTGGCGGCGTTGCTCGACTGGTCGGCGCCGAACAGGTCGATGGTGACGCTGAAGTGGAAATTCAGGTAGCGCTGCAGCGTGGGCAGGTCGATGACCCCGGCGGCGCGCAGCCGGGCGGGATCGTCGGTGCCCAGCTCGCTCATGACCTGGCAGGTGCGCTGGATCACCCGCGAGACGCCGGACTCGCCCACGAACATGTGGTGGGCCTCCTCGGTGAGCATGAAGCGCGTGGTGCGCGCCAGCGGGTCGAAGGCCGATTCGGCCAGCGCGCACAACTGGAACTTGCCGTCGCGGTCGGTGAAGTAGGTGAACATGAAAAACGACAGCCAGTCGGGCGTGGGCTCGTTGAAGGCCTGCAGGATGCGGGGATTGTCCTGCTGGCCGCTGCGGCGCTCGAGCAGCGCCTCGCCCTCCTCGCGCCCGTCGCGCCCGAAGTACTTGTGCAGCAGGTACACCATGGCCCACAGGTGGCGGCCTTCCTCGACGTTGACCTGGAACAGGTTGCGCAGGTCGTACAGGCTGGGGGCGGTCAGGCCCAGGTGGCGCTGCTGCTCCACCGAGGCCGGCTCGGTGTCGCCCTGGGTGACGATGATGCGCCGCAGGTTGGCGCGGTGCTCACCGGGCACGTCCTGCCAGGCGTCCTCGCCCTTGTGGTCGCCGAAGTGGATCTTGCGGTCCTTCTCGGCCGGGTTCAGGAAAATGCCCCAGCGGTACTCGGGCATCTTGACGTAGCCGAACTGCGCCCAGCCCTGCGGGTCGACGCTGACGGCGGTGCGCAGGTAGACGTCGAAGTCCTGCGAGCCGTCGGGGCCCATGTCGTTCCACCAGCTCAGGTAGTTGGGCTGCCACTGCTCGAGCGCGCGCTGCAGCGTGCGGTCCTCGGCCAGGTTGACGTTGTTGGGAATCTTGGTGCTGTAGTCGATGGTGGACATCATGGTCTCCGTGAGGTCTTGCGCGCTCGGTCCTGCTCAAACCCGGTTCCAGTCGAAGGCGGCCTTCTCGCCCTTGCCATACACCTTCAGGGCGCCCTTGTCGCCGACGGCGTTGGGGCGCTGGAAAATCCAGTTCTGCCACGCCGTCAGGCGCCCGAACACCCGGGTGAGCATGGTCTCCGGGCCGTTGAAGCGCAGATTGGCTTCCATGCCGGTGAGCGCGTCGGGGGACATGGCCACGCGCTCCTCGACGGCGATGCGGATTTCCTCGTCCCAGTCGATGTCGTCGGGGTTGCTGGTGACCAGGCCCAGCGCGAAGGCGGCGTCGGCGTCCAGCGGCCGCCCGGCCGCCTCGCGCAGCGCCTGCATGGCGGGGGCCTCGGCGTAGAACCTGCGCTCCAGGCGGCTCTGGCCGGTGACCATGGGGTACAGCCCGAAGTTGGCCTCGCCCAGGCTGATGTGCGGCGCGCGCTCGGGCGCGTCGGGCAGGGCCAGGTGGTAGATGCGGTCGCAGGCCAGCGCGGGCTCCAGCAGGGTGCCGGCGAAGCAGGAGCCCTCGTCGACCAGCGCGAACAGGCTGCGCGAGGACACGTCCAGGCGGCTGAAGGCGCGGCGCAGCATGCCGATGGTCTCGCGCACCAGCCAGTGGTCGCGGTGGGCCATGAGCAGGGCGTCGAGCTCGGCCACCCTGGCGGCGCTGCCGTGGGTGCGCATCAGCCAGGTGCCGATGTCCAGCTCGTTGGTGCGCATGGACAGGATGGCGTCGTCGAGCTCGCGCGCCAGGCGCAGCGCGTACCACTCGGCGCCCAGCGCCTCGATGCCCGCCGCATCCTCAGGCTGCCGGCCCTCGGGGGCCTGCAGGGTGAAGGTGGCCGTGCGGCGCGCGCGGTCGATGTCCACGCGCACCGTGGAGTACACCAGCGCGTCGGCTTCGATGCCGCGGCGCAGCGGCGTCAGGGCAACGCCCCGCGCGCCCTGGGGGCGGTCGCTCAGGCCGGCCAGGCGCAGCGCGTGTTCGCGCACGGCCTGCGCGAAGGCGGCGGGCTTGGCGATGTGGTCGACCAGGCGCCATTCCTGGGCCTTGCGCCCGCGCACGCCCTCGGCGGTGGTGCAGAAGATGTCGGCGAGATCGTGGCGCACATGGCGCTTGTCGGTGATGCGCGTGAGTCCGCCGGTGCCGGGCAGCACGCCCAGCAGCGGCACCTCGGGCAGGCTGACCGCGCTGGATCGGTCGTCGACCAGCACGATCTCGTCGCAGGCCAGGGCCAGCTCGTAGCCGCCGCCGGCGCAGGCGCCGTTGACGGCGGCGAGGAACTTGAGCCCTTCGTGGCGCGAGGAGTCCTCCATGCCGTTGCGGGTCTCGTTGGTGAACTTGCAGAAGTTGACCTTCCAGGCGTGGCTGGACAGGCCGAGCATGAAAATGTTCGCGCCGGAGCAGAACACCCGGTCCTTGAGGCTGGTGAGCACCACGGTGCGCACTTCGGGGTGCTCGAAGCGGATGCGGTTGAGCGCGTCGGCCAGTTCGATGTCCACCCCGAGGTCGTAGCTGTTGAGCTTGAGCTTGTAGCCCGGGCGAAGGCCCGCGTCCTCGTCGAAATCGGCGGCCAGGGTGGCGATGGGGCCGTCGAAGGAGAGCTTCCAGTGCCGGTAGCGCGAGGGTTCGGTCTGGTAGTCGACGCGGGGCGATTCGTTCACGGGGTGCTCCTTCGGATGAAACAAAGTGCAGATTTAGCGGGAGAATGATGACGCAGCATAATGCATGTATCTAGGGTTCGCAAGGGATTCCTTGCTCGGTCGTCCTGGAGATCGGCCCCCCGCTTATGCACTATAGTGCTTGACATCGAGAAATTCAAAATCTACAGTGCATTCACGCACGATGCCGCGCCTCGCGGCACATCGTGCGCACGGAGCCCGAGGGCTCCGATGACACCTCCAGGAGACGAACACCGTGCAAGACGCCCAGCCCCCCGTGACCGAGCCACCCTGGGAGAGCGCGCCCGGCGTGACGCCGCGGTTCAATTTCGCCCAGTACCTGATGGACTGCAATGCGGGGCGCGGGGCCAAGACGGCCTATGTGGACGACCACGGGAGCCTGAGCTACGCGCAGCTGGAACTGCGCGTGCGCCGCGCCGCGGCGGCGCTGCGAGCGGCCGGGCTGCGGCGCGAGGAGCGCGTGCTGCTGGTGATGCAGGACTGCATTCACTGGCCGGTGGCCTTCCTGGGGGCCCTGTACGCGGGCATCGTCCCGGTGGCGGTGAACACCCTGCTGACGGCCGACGACTACGCCTACATGCTGGAGAACTCGCGTGCGCAGGCCCTGCTGGTGTCGGGCGCCTTGCTGCCGGCCCTGAGCGCGGCTCTGGTGCGCGCGGACCACGAGGTGCGCCAGGTCGTGGTGTCGCATCCCGTGGCGCCGCTGCATGCGGGCGAGGTGGACTTCGACGCCTTTGTCGATGCGCAGGCGCCGCTGGCCCGCGCGGCGGCCACGGGGCCGGACGATCCGGGCTTCTGGCTGTATTCCTCGGGTTCCACCGGGCGCCCCAAGGCGGCCGTGCATTCGCATGCGAACCCCTACTGGACCCTGGAGCTGTACGGGCGTCCGGTGCTGGGGCTGCGCGAGGAGGATGTGTGTTTCTCGGCGGCCAAGCTGTTTTTCGCCTACGGCCTGGGCAATGCGCTGAGCTTCGCGCTGGGGGTGGGCGCCAGCGTGGTGCTGATGGCCGAGCGCCCGACCCCGCAGGCCACCTTCCGCAGGCTGCGGGGCGAGGTGGGCGGCTTGCGCCCCACGGTGTTCTTCGGCGCGCCCACCGGCTACTCGGGCATGCTGGCACACCCCGAGCTGCCGGCGCGCTCCGACGTGGCGCTGCGCCTGGCCTCGTCGGCGGGAGAGGCCCTGCCGGCCGAGATCGGCGAGCGATTCAAGGCGCACTTCGGCGCGGACATCGTCGATGGCATCGGCTCCACCGAAATGCTGCACATCTTCCTGTCCAACCGCCCGGATCGCGTGCGCTACGGCACCACCGGCTGGCCGGTGCCGGGCTACGACATCGAGCTGCGCGCCGACGACGGCGGCCCGGTGGCGGACGGCGAACCCGGCGACCTGTACATACACGGCCCCTCCAGCGCGCTGATGTACTGGGGCAACCGCGCCAAGTCGCGCGACACCTTCCAGGGCGGCTGGACCAAGAGCGGCGACAAGTACGTGCGCAATCCCGACGGTACCTACACCTACTCGGGGCGCAGCGACGACATGATCAAGGTCAGCGGCATCTACGTGTCGCCCTTCGAGGTGGAGGCCACGCTGGTGCAGCACCCGGCGGTGCTGGAGGCCGCGGTGATCGGGGTGACCGACGCCGAGGGCCTGGGCAAGACCAAGGCCTTCGTGGTGTGCAAGGAGGGCAGCACGGTGGGGGCCGAGGAGCTCAAGGCCTTCGTGAAGGAGCGCCTGGCGCCCTACAAGTATCCGCGCCTGATCGAGTTCATCGACGAGCTGCCGAAGACCGCCACGGGCAAGATCCAGCGCTTTCGCCTGCGCCAGCGCGAGGCGGGGGCGGCATGACGGCCACGCAACTGCTGCGCCTGCATGTGGGCGGGCGCGAACTGGACATCGAGCACGCCTGGGTGGGCGAGGCCAGGGCCGGGGCTCCCTTGCTGGTGTTCCTGCACGAGGGCCTGGGCTCGGTGTCCATGTGGCGCGATTTCCCGCGGGCGCTGTGCGAGGCCGCCGGTTGCCGCGGCCTGGTGTATTCGCGGCCGGGCTACGGGCGCTCGACCCCGCGCCGGCCGGAGGAGCTGTGGGATCCGGACTTCATGCATCGCCAGGCGCTGGAACTGCTGCCGGCCGTGCTGGACGGGCTGGGCGTGGATGTCGAGCGACGCCCACCCTGGCTGTTCGGGCACAGCGACGGCGCCTCCATCGCGCTGCTGCATGCCGCGCATGCCGGCCGGCGCGTGGCCGGCGCCATCGTGCTGGCGCCGCACATCCTGGTCGAGGAGATCAGCGTGGCCAGCATCGAGAAGGCCCGCCAGGCCTATCTGGACACCGATCTGCGCCAGCGCCTGTCGCGGCATCACGCCGACCCCGATTCGGCCTTCTGGGGCTGGAACCGCATCTGGCTGGATCCGCGGTTCCGCGACTGGTCCATCGAGCGCGAGATCGAGACCATCGCCTGCCCGCTGCTGGCGGTGCAGGGCCTGGATGACGAGTACGGCACGCTGGAGCAGATCCGCGGCATCGCGCGCCGCGTGCCGCAGGCCCGGCTGCTGGAACTGGCCGACTGCGGCCATTCGCCGCACCGCGACCAGCCGCGCGCGCTGATCGAGGCCTGCGTGGAGTTCCTGGGCCGGCACGCGGGCTGAGCGGCCGGGGCACCGAGGGGCTGCGTGGCCCGGCGCTCCTGCAAGCCTCGCGCGGCCTCGCTATGCTGGGGGGCTGAGCAAGAACAGCACGGAGCCTGCCATGGAGTACACCCGTCTGGGCCGCACCGGCCTGAGCGTCTCGCGCATCTGCCTGGGATGCATGACCTTCGGCGATCCCGACCGGGGCAGCCACAGCTGGACCCTGGACGAGCAGGCCAGCCGGCCGCTGATTCGCCAGGCCGTCGAGCTGGGCATCAATTTCTTCGACACCGCCAACGCCTATTCGGACGGGCATTCCGAGGAAATCCTCGGACGCGCGCTGCGCGAGTACGCGCGGCGCGACGAAATCGTCGTGGCCACCAAGGTGTACTACGCGTCGCGCAGGGCGCCCAATATCGGCGGCCTGTCGCGCAAGTCCATCCTGGCCGAGATCGACGCCAGCCTGCAGCGCCTGGGCATGGACTACGTGGACCTGTACCAGATCCATCGCTGGGACCCCCACACGCCCATCGAGGAAACCATGGAGGCCCTGCATGACGTGGTGAAGGCGGGCAAGGCGCGCTATATCGGCGCTTCCTCCATGTACGCATGGCAGTTCGCCAAGGCGCAGGAAGTCGCGCGGGCCAGGGGCTGGACGCCCTTCGTGAGCATGCAGCCCGAGCTCAGCCTGCTGTATCGCGAGGAGGAGCGCGAAATGCTTCCGCTGTGCCGCGACCAGGGCGTGGGCGTGATTCCCTGGAGCCCGCTGGCGCGCGGCCGCCTGGCGCGCCCCTGGGGCCAGAGCACCGAGCGCCTGCGCACCGACGAGTACGGCCGCAGCCTGTTCGGAGCCACCGAGCAGGCCGACAGCCGGGTGGCCGCCGCGCTGGACGAAATCGCCACGCGCCGCGGCCTGCCGCACGCCCAGCTGGCGCTGGCCTGGGTGTTGCAGACACCGGGGGTGACGGCCCCGATCATCGGCGCGTCCAGGCCGGGCCATCTGCAGGACGCGGTGGCCGCGCTAGAACTGCGCCTGAGCCCCGAGGAAGTGGCCGCGCTGCAGGCGCCTTACCAGCCCCACGCGGTGGTGGGCTACGAGTGAGTCGGGGCCCCGGACGCTAGACCCCCATCTCGGCGAACACTTCGCGCGCCACGCGGAAGCTGTCCAGCGCCGCGGGCGCGCCGCAGTACACGGCGGCCTGCAGGAACACCTCCTTGATCTCGTCCTTGCTCACGCCGTTGGTGAGCGCGCCGCGCAGGTGCAGGCGCAGCTCGTGGGGGCGGTTCAGGGCGGTCAGCATGGCCAGGTTGAGCAGGCTGCGGTCGCGCCGGGCCAGGCCGGGGCGCGACCAGATCTCGCCCCAGGCGTACTCGGTGACCAGTTGCTGCACCTCGCGGTTGAAATCGTCGGCTCCGCGGATCGAGGACTCCACGTAGTCGGTGCCGAGCACTTCCTTGCGAACGC
>DAIDHU010000399.1 GCA_027451915.1 Thiomonas sp.
ATGCGTGCAATGGTACGTGGCCTGGTGCCGGATGGGCGGCGCTGGGCGCCAAGCTAACGCCGGCGCTACAACGCGGAATGGGCGCTGACGGCGCAACTCGACGTCATCGCCCGCAGCTTCGATGACATGGACGACAGCTACCTGCGCGAGCGCAAGGCCGCCGTCGAGCAGGTGGTCGAGCGACTGCTGCGGGCGCTGCAGGGAACGCAGGGGCTGACCAGCGGCGTGCACGGCGGCGACGACCTCGTGCTGGTGGCCCACGACATCGCGCCGGCCGACATGATGCAATTCAAGCAAGGCGTGTTCCGCGGTTTCGTCACCGACATCGGGGGCAAGACCTCGCACACCGCCATCGTCGCGCGCAGCCTGGACATTCCGGCCGTGGTGGGGGCGCGCGACGCCAGCCGCCTGATCCGCCAGGACGACTGGGTGATCATCGACGGGGACAACGGCCTGCTCATCGTCGACCCCTCCCCCGCCATCATCGACGACTACCGGGTACGCAAGCAGGAGTCCGAGCTGTCGCGCCAGCGCCTGCTGCGCCTGCGCAGCACCCCGGCGCGCTCCCTCGACGGGCAGACCATCGAGCTGCTGGCCAATATCGAGCTCCCCGACGATTGCGACACCGCGCTGGCGGCCGGCGCCGCCGGAATCGGCCTGTTCCGCACCGAATTCCTGTTCATGAACCGCGGGCGCAACCTGCCCGGCGAGGACGAGCAGTTCGAGGCCTATCGCCGCGTGGTGCAGTCCATGGGCGGCAAGCCGGTGACCATCCGCACCATCGACATCGGCGCCGACAAGCCCCTGGATACCGATCTGGATTACCGCGACGGCGAATTCACCCACCTGAACCCGGCCCTGGGCCTGCGGGCGATTCGCTACAGCCTGTCCGATCCAGCCATGTTCCGGGTGCAGCTGCGCGCGCTGCTGCGCGCCGCGGCCTTCGGCCCGCTGCGCATCCTGGTCCCCATGCTGGCGCACGCGCGGGAGCTGCGCCAGACCTTCGAGCAGCTCGATCTGGCACGGGCGGAGCTTCGCGCCGCGGGGGTCGAGCCCGGCCCGGTCGAGGTGGGTGTGATGATCGAGGTGCCCGGCGCGGTGCTCATGCTGCCCTTGCTGCTGCGCCATTTCGACTTCATCTCGGTGGGCACCAACGATCTGGTCCAGTACACCCTGGCCATCGACCGTGCCGACGAGAGCGTGGCCGATCTGTACGACCCCCTGCATCCGGCGGTGCTGCAGCTGCTGGCGCAGACCATTTCCCTGGCCCATGCCGCGCACGGCTGGAAAGGCCACCCGGTGCACGTCAGCGTGTGCGGGGAGATGGCCGGCGATCCGCAGCTCACCCGGCTGCTGCTGGGCATGGGCCTGCGCAGTTTCTCCATGCACCCGGCGCAGATCCTGCGGGTCAAGCAGGAGATCTTGCGCGCCGACTGCTCGCGCCTGGCGCCGCTGGCGCAGGCCGTCCTGGGCGAACTCGAACCCGAGGGCCAGGAGCGTGCGCTGGCGGCGCTGGCAGGCTGAATCCCCCGGCAACCACACCTCCCGCATCGAAGCGCAGTACCCCGCCGCATGTCGCACAGCCGTCGCCAGCCTCCCTTCGCCGCCCCGCAGACCGCGTGCCGGCCGCACACCCCCACCCCTTCACGCCGTGCCGTCCTGCGCTGCTTCGCCTGCGCCGGCCTGGGGCTGGCGCCGCTGGCGCGCGCCGAGCTTGCCGGCGAGCCGATCACCCAGTTGCCTGCGCTGGGCGATGCCGGCCAGGGCCTGCTCAGCCCGGCCGTCGAGCAGCGCCTGGGCGAGCGCATCATGGCCGAACTGCGCCGGGACCCCAGCTACCTGCGCGATGTGCTGCTGCGCGATTACCTGCAGGACATCGTCGACAGCCTGCGCAAGGCCGCCCTGGCCAGCGCCGAGCCCGAGGCACCCAGGCACTTCGAGGTATTCCTGCTGCGCGACCCCACTTTCAATGCCTTCGCACTGCCCGGAGGTCATATCGGCGTGCACACGGGCATGGTGGTCGACGCGCAGGCCCGCGCCCAGGTGGCGGCGGTGTTCGCGCACGAGATGTCGCACATCACCCAGCGCCATGTCGAGCAGCGCCTGGCCCGGGCCGGCGCCGACAGCGCGCTGTCCATCGGCTCGCTGGTGCTGGGCGTGCTGGCCGCCGCCGGCGGCTCCGGGCAGGCCGCCGAGGGCCTGATCATGGGGGGCCAGGCCGCTGCCATGGACCGCGAGCTGCGCTTCTCGCGCAACAACGAGCGCGACGCCGACCGCGTGGGCACCAGCGTGTTGCGCGCCAGCGGCTATCCGCCGCAGGCCATGGCCAGCATGCTCGAGCGCCTGCAAAGCCTGTCGCGCCTGGACGACTCCGACGTCTACGCCTTCCTGCAGGATCACCCGCTGACCAGCGAGCGCATCGCCGACGCCGAGGCCCGCGGGGGCAATGCGCCGCTGCCGCCCGACACCACGCTGAGCTTCTGGCTCATGAACGCGCGTGCGCGCGGCCTGCAGCCCACGCGCGCGCAGGACCTGCGCCGGCTCGCGCGCAGCATGGAGCAGCCGCAACCCGGGCGCCCCGAGCGCTGGCCCGCGCAGCAAGCCGCCTGGGCCTACTGTGCCGCCATGGCCTGGCTGGGCGCCGGCGACCTGGACCAGGCCGAGGCCGCGCTGCAACGCTCGAAGCATCTGGCCGGGGGCTTCGACGCCCTGCAGCGCGTGCCGCTGGACCTCCTGCAAGGCGACCTGCTGCTGGCCCACCAGCGCGGCGCCGAAGCCCTGGCGCTGGCCCAAGGCCTGCGCAAGACCGCGCCGGATTCGCGGGCCGTGCTGCATCTGCAGGCGCGTGCGCTGCTCGCAAGCCCTGCCACGCGCACCCAGGCGCGCGACTT
>DAIDHU010000400.1 GCA_027451915.1 Thiomonas sp.
CGGACAGGCTGCCCAGACCCGCCGCGCCCATCAGCGCGATGATCATGAACAGGATTTCCTCGGCGTACAGGTTGCCGAACAGTCGCATGCCGTGCGACAGGGTCTTGGCCAGGTACTCGAGCAGCTGCATGGCGAAGTTCAGCGGCCACAGCAGCGGGTGATTGCCGAAGGGCGCGGTGAACAGCTCGTGCAGCCAGCCGCCCAGGCCCTTGACCCGCACGCCGTAGTACAGGCTGAGCAGCAGCACGGTGATCGACATGCCCAGGGCCACCGACAGGTCGGCGGTGGCCACCACGCGCAGGTAGGCATGCTGCGGGTCGTGCCCGGTGGCGGCGGCGGCGCCTTCCCACAGGCGCGGCAGCAGGTCCACCGGGAGCAGGTCCATGGCGTTCATCAGCACGATCCAGATGAAGGCGATGAAGGCCAGCGGAGTGACGAATTCACGCGACTTGGCATTGCGCACGATGCCGCGGGCCTGCTCGTCGACGAACTCGGCCAGGAATTCCACCGCCGCCTGCAGGCGCCCCGGCACCCCGCTGGTCATCGAGCGGGCCACGCGCCACAGCACGAAAAAGGCCAGCGCGCCCAGCAGCAGCGTCATGATCAGCGAATCGATGTCGATGACGTGGAAGTCCACCACGCCCGTGCGCGGACCGCTGGTCCACTGGGTCAGGTGGTGGATGATGTATTCGCCTGCGGTGATCGTCGGTTCTGGAGCGGACATGGCAGCTTGGGCAGAAGGTTTCGGTCGCGTGTTGGTACGCGGACTCAGGCTTGTTTCCCGTTGCCGCGCGTCTTGCCGCGCAGCAACAGGGCGATCCAGTACACCTGCAGCGTGGCCACCAGCCCGAGCAGCAGCGCAGGCCAGCTCAGGGCGGGCAGCAGGCGCGGAGCCAGCAGCAGGAACATCACGGTGAAGGCGATCTTGAGCAATTCGCCGAAGGCGAAGCCGAACAAGGCGTAGGCGGGGGGCAGGCGTACCAGCCAGCGCCGCATCACGCCGGCGAACAAGGCGGCCGGCAGCAGCACGACCGCCCCGCCCCACAGCGCCGACAGCGCTGCCGCGGGCCCGCCCAGCAGCCAGCCCGCCAGCCCGGCCAGCAGGGTCACCGCCAGCTGCAGCGCGACCACGCGCAGCGGCGACACGCCCGGTTTGGCGCGCAGCAGCGCCTGCGCCTGCTCGCGGCTCAGCGGCTCGCGCGGCGTGTCGTCTTCGTCCTGCCAGGTGTCCAAGGCTTGCACGGTTCTTGCTAGATTTGCTGCTGATTGTGGCGGAGTCACCGGGAGATCGGTTGCTTGCCCGTGCCACCGCGGACCAGCCGGCGCACCCTCACGGTGCGCCGTGCATCCTGCTGCTGCGGTCGTGGCACGCGGGCATCGCGCGCTGGGCCCCGTCGGAGTGCGCGGCCCATCGAGCGCACCACCCCGGGGGCCATCATCCGGTCAACATGCCGGCCGCGCGTGTAACAATTCCTTCGCGGCCAAACGGCGGAAGTATACGTAAACCCCTAGGCAGCAATCCAGCATTTTCGTAGTCGGCAACGAGGTTGCCTTGCGCCAGAGCAAGGCGCCTCGCCGCGGCCGCAGGCGTCGCCAGGGGGAGAGCACACGGATTGGGCTATGCTCGGCGCCTGGGGGTTGCCGTGAACAAATTGTTGCTTTTCATACACTTGATTGGTGCGATCGTCTGGATGGGCGGGATGAGCCTGGTGCTTCTGGCCCTGCGTCCAGCGGCCCTTCGCGTGCTGCAGCCGCCCTTGCGCCAGCAATTGCTGCTGCAGGTCCTGCGGGGCTTCTTTCCCCTGGTCTGGCTGAGCATCGCGCTGCTGCTGGGCAGTGGTGCCTGGGCGCTGGCCAGCGTGGGCATGGCCGCGGCGCCGCCGGGCTGGCATGCCATGCTGGGCATCGGCCTGGTGATGACGGCCGTGTTCGCCCACATCTACTTCGCGCCCTACCGGCGCGCCTGCCGTGCCGCGCGGCAGGCGCAGTGGCCGGCGGTGGGCGCCGCGTTGCAGCGCATTCACCGCCTGGTGCAGCTCAATTTCGCGCTGGGCTGGCTGGCCATCGCTCTGGTCTTGCTGCTGTAGGCGCGCCGCCTCGCGGCTTCAGCGCGCGCGCAGGGCCCGCGCCGCCTCGATGGCGAAATAGGTCAGGATGCCGTCCGCGCCGGCGCGCTTGAAGGCCAGCAGGGATTCCATCATGACCGCCGGCCCGTCGAGCCAGCCGTTGAGCGCCGCCGCGCGCAGCATCGCGTACTCGCCGCTGACCTGGTAGACGAAGGTGGGCATGCGGAACTCGTCCTTCACGCGCCGCACGATGTCCAGGTAGGGCATGCCGGGCTTGACCATCACCATGTCGGCCCCCTCGGCGATGTCCAGGCGCACCTCGCGCAGCGCCTCGTCGGAGTTGCCCGGATCCATCTGGTAGACCTTCTTGTCGGCCTTGCCCAGGTTGGAGGCCGAGCCCACCGCGTCGCGGAAGGGTCCGTAGAAGGCGCTGGCGTACTTGGCGCTGTACGCCATGATGCGGGTGTGGATGTGCCCGGCCTGTTCCAGCGCGTCGCGGATGGCGCCGATGCGCCCGTCCATCATGTCGCTGGGCGCGACCACGTCCACGCCGGCCTGTGCCTGCACCAGCGCCTGGCGCACCAGCATTTGCACCGTCGGTTCGTTGACGATATAGCCGCTTTCGTCGAGCAGGCCATCCTGGCCATGCGAGGTGTAGGGGTCCAGCGCCACGTCGGTGAGCACGCCCAGTTGCGGGAACTCGCGCTTGAGCGCGCGCACCACCCGCGGCACCAGGCCGTCCGGGTTGGCGGCCTCCAGGCCGTCGGGGGTTTTCAGCGCCGGGTCGATGACCGGGAACAGCGCCATCACCGGAATGCCCAGTTCCACGCATTCCTGCGCCACCGGCAGCAGCTGGTCCAGGCTCAGGCGCTCCACGCCGGGCATCGAGGCCACGTTCTCCCGCCTGCGCTGCCCGTCGAGCACGAAGACCGGAAGGATCAGGTCGTCGACGCCGAGGCGGTGCTCGCGCACCAGGCGACGCGTGAAGTCATCGCGGCGCAGGCGCCGCATGCGGGTGGCGGGAAACGGAGGCTGGGTCATGGCACAAAGGTCGCCGCGCGCGGCGACTGTCAGGAAGGGAGTACACGCATCACGAACCGGGAATCCGTGGATTCGCGGGAACTTTTGGAGCTTACGCCACTCTATGCCTACAGGCGGTCGCCGCGAGGCGTCCTCCTCCCGCTTCTCCTCCCTGAGCGGGAGCCTTGTTCTCGACCAAGGCTGTTGGCCCCGGCTTCGGCCGGGGCATTTTTTTGCCCGCGCGCCGCGCGCCACGGGCTGCGCCGGACCCCGCGGGCAGGCACAATGCAGGGCTGCCGCCCAACCCCCGAGGAGTCCCGATGTTCCTGTGGATCAAGGCCCTGCACATCATCTTTGTCGTTTCCTGGTTCGCCGGCCTGTTCTACCTGCCGCGCATCTACGTCAATCTCGCCATGGTCGGCGACGCTCCCGAGGCGCGCGCCGAGCGCGAGCGCCTGCTGCTGATGGCGCGCAAGCTGCTGCGCTTCATGACCATCCTCATGGTGCCGGCGCTGGGCTTCGGCCTGGTGCTGTGGCTGGTGTACGGCGTGGGCCTGCATGGCCCCGGCAATGGGTGGATGCATGTCAAGCTCGGCTTCGTGATCGTGTTGCTGGCCTTCGACCACTACTGCAGGCGCCTGTTGCGCCAGTTCGAGCAGGGGCGCAATCGCCACGGCCATCGCTGGTACCGCTGGTTCAACGAGATTCCCACCCTGGCGCTGTTTGTCATCGTGCCGATGGTGGTGGTCAAGCCTTTCTGAATACGCGAACACGCGCGCAGCGCACCGTCTCCCATGAGCCATTACCAGTACCACGTGTTCTTCTGCCTGAACCAGCGCGACGGGCCGCGCCCCTGCTGCGCCGCGCAGGGCGCCGAGGCGGCCTTCGAGCATTGCAAGAAGGCCGTCAAGCAGGCCGGCCTGGCCGGCCCCGGCAAGGTGCGGGTGAACCGCGCCGGCTGCATGGAACGCTGTGAACAGGGGCCCGTGTGCGTGGTCTACCCGCAGGGCATCTGGTACACCTACGTGGACCCGCAGGACATCGACGAGATCGTCGAGCGCCATCTTCAGCGCGGGGAGATCGTCGAGCGCCTGCGGGTGCCCGAGGAGCCGGCGTCGTGAACTCTTCCACCCGGCGCGAGCGCGTCCAGGGCCCGGCAGGCATGCTGGAGCTGGCCATCGACCTGCCGGCGCAGGCGCCGCGCGGCCTCGCCGTGGTCGCCCACCCCCATCCGCTGCAGGGCGGCACCCTGGACAACAAGGTGGCGCAGACCCTCGCGCGCGCCTGGGTTCAGCTGGGCTTCGCCGCGGTGCGGCCGAACTTCCGCGGCGTGGGGGCCAGCCAGGGAAGCTACACCGAGGGCCTGGGCGAGACCGAGGACCTGCGCGCCGCCATGCACCACGCCCAGGGTGAACTGGGCCTGGCCGACGATGCCGCGCTGGCCGTCTCGGGCTTTTCCTTCGGCGGCTTCGTCGCCGCGCGCCTGTGCGCCCAATTGCGGGAACAGGGGCGTGACGTTCAGCACCTGTGCCTGGTCGCGCCGGCCGTGGCCAGTTTTGCCGTTCCGGCGCTGCGCGACGACTCCGGCAACACCCTGGCGAGGCGCATGCTGGTGGTGCACGGCGAGGCCGACGACGTCGTGCCCCTGGCCGCCACCATGGACTGGGCGCGCCCGCAGGCGCAACCGGTATTGGTGGTGCCGGGCGCCGGCCATTTTTTCCACGGCATGCTGACGCCGCTCAAGCAATGGGTGTGCGCCTGGCACGCCACCCTTCCGGAGTGAGCCGGGCCGCCACCCGGCATGCTTCGGTCCCAACGATACCTGAGGAAACAACAAGCCCCTCGCTCGCTGCTATGGTGCGCAGGCATCCGCCGGTGCGAAGCCGGCATTCCCGCATTGTCCGAATCGTCCATGTTCCCGTCCGAATTCCGCTCCTCGCGCCGCCTGGCCGCCGGCGCGCTCGTCCTGTCCCTGGCCTTCGGCGCGCTGCCCGCCGCCAGCGCCGCCGCCACTGCCGCGGCCACGGCCTCCGCGCCGCCGGCCGCGGTCGGTCCCGGCAACCTGCCCAACGGCCCGACGGCCGCGCTGCTGCAGACCGTCACGCCGCCCAACCTGGACGCGCGCAGCTGGCTGGTGCTGGACCTCACCAGCAACCAGATCCTGGCCCAGCACGACGCGCACCAGGTCGAGGCACCGGCCTCGCTCACCAAGCTGATGACCGCCTACCTGACCTTCAAGGCGATCAAGGACGGCACCGTCAAGCGCGACCAGATGGTGCACGAGAGCGTGAAGGCCTGGCACACCGGCGGCTCGCGCATGTTCATCGACCCGCGCGTGCCGGTGTCGGTGGACGACCTGCTGATGGGCATGATCGTGCAATCGGGCAACGACGCCGCGATGACCCTGGCGCAGACGGTGGCCGGCTCCGAGGCCACCTTCGTGTCCATGATGAACAACCAGGCGCAGCAATGGGGCCTGCACGACACCCACTTCATGGACCCCACCGGCCTGCCCGATCCGGGGCACCACAGCAGCGCGCATGACCTGGCGGTGATCGCCACCCACATCATCCGCGACTTCCCCGGCGATTTCGCGCGCTACTTCAAGGTCAAGGAATTCACCTACAACCACATCACCCAGCCCAACCGGGTGAGCCTGCTGTTCACCGATCCCTCGGTGGATGGCATGAAGACCGGCTACACGGAGCATGCCGGCTATTGCATGATCACCACCGCGCTGCGCAAGACCCCCACCGGACCGCGCCGCGTGCTCACCGTGGTGCTGGGCACGCCCACCGAGCATGCGCGCGTGGCCGAGAGCGCCGAGCTGCTGAACTGGGCCTACCAGAACTTCGACGACGTGCACCTGCTGCAGGCCGGCAAGGCGCTGGTGCAGGCGCCCGTGTGGAAGGGCGCGGCCTCCACCGTCGCCCTGGGCAGCCTGCAGGACGTGGTGGTCTCGGTGCCGCGCGGGGACGCCTCGCGCATCCAGACCGTCATCCAGCGCAACGACCCTCTGGTGGCGCCGCTCGCGGCGGGCCAGCGCGTGGGCACGCTGAACGTGTCGCTGGCGGGCAAGCTGATGGGGAGCTACCCGCTGCAGGTGCTGGCGCCGGTGCGCCAGGCCGGCTGGTTCAAGCGCATGTGGGACGCCTTGCGCCTGGCGATCCAGTAAGTCCCGGGGCCCGGGGCGGCTCGCGCGCCGGGCCCCGCCGCCACCGCCCAGGCTCCCGGACGGGTGGCTACGCGGCCAGCTCGCCGCGCAGCGAGTGCGGGTAGGCGGCCTCGATGCGCATGTCCACCATGCGCCCGACCAGCTCGCGCGGCCCCTCGAAGTGCACCATGCGGTT
>DAIDHU010000401.1 GCA_027451915.1 Thiomonas sp.
CTCAGCGCCAGGCCGTCGAACTTGAGCTCGGCCTGGTAGTGCAGTTCCGGGGCATCGGGATCCAGCCCGAGGCGGTTGCGCAGCCGCTGGTCGAAGGCCAGCGCGCCCTGGGGCGTGGTGTCGGTCTCGGTGCGGATGGACAACATCGGCACGCGGTGACGCACCGCGGCGAACTCAGGCAGCGCGGCGCCGCCCACCCGCTGAGTGGGCGAATCCGCGCTGCGCAGCTCAGGCCATTGCTCCTCCAGTTGCTGCAACTCGCGGAACAGCGCGTCGTAATCCGCGTCGGGGATCAGGGGCGCGTCGAGCAGGTAGTAGGCCCGGTCGTAGCGAGCGATGTCCTCGCGCAGGCGCTGCACGCGCGCGGCCACGTCGGCCGGCGCTGCGGGAATCGGGGCTTCGGTCATGGAACTCGGGGTGCGCGCGGCGCGCGCCGGAGGGCGTTCAGGCGAACAGGCGCTGCGCGGCCGGCGTGCCGGCCCCCAGGCCGCGGGTTTCGAGCGAGGCGTAGAGTTGCTGCAACTGCAGCTCGATCTGGTCCAGCGCGGCCGGCGACAAGGGAGCGCCGTTGTCGTCCACCTGACGCGCGCCCAGCGCCTGCGCCAGCTGGCCCGCGGCCTCGCGCATGCGCGCGAAGGGGCGCAGGCCCGGCGCCACATGGGGCACGTCGAGCAGCAGCGTGGCCCGCGCCACCGGCATGGCCGGGTCGTCGGCCAGCTCCGCGTGGGCATCGAACTGCAACTGCACCACGGCGTAGCGCCGCGGCTCGGCCTGGGCGTCGGACTCGTCGGCCAGGCTCTCCACCAGGGCCATGCGCCCCGCGGCCAGGTTGGTCGTGAAGCCGCAGGCCTGCGCCTGCTGGCGCAGGAAGTCCAGGCCCCAGGCCACGCCCTGGGCCTGCAGGTTGATGGACAGCTGGGCGTCGTTGCCGGCGGCGAAGCCATCGAGTTCGCGAGCCTGCTCGAGCACCTCGGCCATGTCGGGCAGGTCGGGCGCCACGCCCAGGGCCTCGCCCAGGGCATGGCACTTGGTGACGAATTCGGAGTATTCGATCGCGTTCAGCGCCCCGCTGCGACTGGCCATCTGCACGGCAGCCTGCAGTTCGGCGTAACGCTCCCCCGCTCGCAGGCCTTCCCATGCCCCGCTGTGCGCGTTGCGCCCCTCGAACAACAGCGGCTTGGTGCCGGCGCGCGCGGTGCGCGGCAGGCGCTGCTGCAGGGCCTCGCCCGGCACGGGCTGCTCGAACACGAAACAGGCGATCGCGTCGATCAGGGGATCGATGCGCGCCGTCGAGCCCCGTGGACGGCCCGCTTCGGCCGGCGCCTCGACCCGCACATCCGTGCCCGAGGCCTCGGCGCCCTCGTCCAGCCCGGGCTCCACCCGCTCCTGCGGTGCCGTCGCCGGGAAGGCGTCCACCGGGCCGGGTTCGCCACGCTCGCCGCGTTCATCACGCTCCACGCTGGCGCGCCGGCGCCGCAGCTGCCAGGACTGCCAGCCGTTGAAGCCCAGCACCGCGGCGATGATCACGACTCCGACCGCCGCCAGCGCTTCCTGCAGGGGACCCATGGGTATGCCTTCCTCTCGATTCGGGTGATGTGCCGCGACGGCTTCGCCAGGGCTGACTCAGGCCGCAACCATGCGCGTGGCGGTGTCCATGTCCACGGCCACCAGGCGGGAAACACCCTGCTCCTGCATGGTCACGCCCACGAGTTGCTCGGCCATCGCCATCGCAATCTTATTGTGCGAGATGAACAGGAACTGGGTCGCGTCGGACATGGTCTCCACCAGACGGGCGAAACGTTCGGTGTTCGCGTCGTCCAGCGGCGCGTCCACTTCGTCCAGGATACAGAACGGAGCGGGGTTGAGGTGAAAAATCCCGAACACCAGCGCGATGGCCACCAGCGCCTTTTCCCCGCCGGACAGCAGGTGGATGGTGCTGTTTCGCTTGCCGGGCGGCTGGGCCATCACCTGCACCCCCGCATCCAGGATTTCCTCGCCGGTCATGATCAGGCGCGCGGAGCCCCCGCCGAACAGTTCGGGAAACAGGCGTCCGAAGTGGCCGTTGACTTGCTCGAAGGTCTGGCGCAGCTGGGTGCGCGTCTCGGCGTCGATGCGCCGGATCGCGTCCTCCAGGGTGCTCGCGGCCTGCTCCAGGTCGGCGCTCTGGGCGTCCAGGAAACCCTTGCGCTCGCGCGATTGCTGCAACTCGTCCAGCGCCGCCAGGTTCACCGCTCCCAGCGCCGCGATTTCGCGCTGCAGGCGCTGGGCGTCGCGCGCCAGCTGATCGGGCGTCAGATCGCTGCGCGAGTCCAGCTCCTGCTGCACGAGCGCCGGGTCCACCTGCGCCTCGGCCAGCTGCTGCTCGAACTGCTGGGCCTGCAGGCGCGCCTCCTGCTCGTCCAGCTGTCGCTGGCCGATGGCCGCGCGCAGCGGCTCGAGCTCGCGCTCGAGCAGGGTGCGCTGTTCCTCGATGGCGCGCACCCTGGCGCTGAGTTCGTCGTGTTCGGAGCGCCTCGCATGCAGGCGCTGCTGCGCCCGCTCGCGCGCATCCAGGGCATCCTGCAGCCCGGCGCGGGCACTTTCGTCGTGCAGTCGCTCGAGTTCCTCGGCGGCCGCGCGCAGGCGCTCCTGCGCGGAATCGATCTGCTGTTGCGCGGTGGAGTCCATGCGCTGGGCATCGGCCATGCGCTGCTGCAGGCTGCGCACGGCATAGGCGCTCTCCGCCTGCTCCTGTTCCAGGTTGCGCAGGGTGGCGCGCGCCTGCGCCAGCTCGGACTGCTCGCGCAGGGCCACGGTATCGAGGTCCGCGTGCTGCTGCTGGCTGCTGCCCAGTTCCGCGTCGAGTTGCTCGAAGCGCGCCTCGCTCTCGGCCAGCTGCATCTGCAGCTCCTCCTCCTGCGCCGCGGACTCGGCGAGGTCGGAGTCCAGGCGCTCGGCGCGGGCCGTGGTTTCCTGCTGCTGCTGCTGCAGCTTGAGCCGCTCCACCTGCACGCCATGGGATTGCTGGGTGAGCGACTGCAGATCGCGCCCGACCTGGGACAGTTGCTCCTGGGCGCGCGCGAACTCGGCCTCCGCCAGCGCCGCGGCATCCTGCGCCTGCTCGGCCAGCAGTTGCTGCGCGCGCTGCTGACGTTCCAGGTTGTCGATGTCCTGCGCCCGCGCCAGCAGCCCGGCCTGCTCGCTGTCCGCCGCGTACAGGCTGACGCTGTGGCGCCCGACCATGTGCCCCTCGGGCGTCGCCAGCACGGCTCCCGGCGGGAGGCTGTCCCGGCGCTGCAGCGCCTGGGGCAGGGATTCAGCCGTGTACACGGCGGCCAGCCAGTTCTCCAGCACGGCGCGCAGCCCGGGGTCGCCCACGCGCAGCAGCGAGGCCAGCGGGCGCATTCCCGCGGGGGCGGCCGGCGCGGCGGCGCCCGCGGGCGGCGAGAAAAAACTCAGCTTCGCCGGCGGCGGATCGGCGGCCAGCGCGCCGGCGCCCTCCAGCGCGCGCAGCTCCAGCGCGGCCAGGCGCTCGCGCAGGGCCGCCTCCAGCGCGTCCTCCCAGCCCGGCTCGACCTGGATGCGGCTCCACAGGCGGGCCATGGACTCCAGCCCGTGGCGGGCCAGCCAGGGCTGCAGGCGACCCTCCGTCAGAACCTTTTCCTGCAGCGCCTTGAGGGCCTGCATGCGCGCCGTGGTGGCGGTCAGCGTGGCCGAGGCCTGCTGGGCCTGCTGCTGGGCCTGCTGGCGCTCGGCCTGCAGGCGCGGCACGCGCTGCTGGCCTTCGTCGAAGGCGGCCTGGGCGCGCTCGCAGGCCGTGCGCAGCGCCAGGTGCTGCTGCTCCAGCTCGGCCAGGCGCGCGCCATCCGGTGAGGCGAGCTGCCTGCGCTCGGCCTGCAGGCGCTGCATGCGCTGCTCCACCGCCTGGCGCTGCTGGCCCAGGTTGCGCTGGCGCTCGGCCTCGGCCTGCAGTCGCTGCTGCGCCGCCGCGGCCTGCGCCCGGCACTCGGCCGCCCGCATCTGCGCATCGGCCAGCCGCGCCTCCAGCGCGGGGATCAGCTCGCCCTGCTCCTGCACGCGCGCGCCGGCCTGCTCCTGCAGCTGCTCGGCGGTGTCGATCTCGATGGCCGCGGTCTCGGCATCGGCGCGCGCCTGGCGCTGGCGCTGCTGCCATTGCTCCAGTTGCTCCTGCAGTTCGGCGTGGCCGCGCTGCGCGCGCTCGCGGGCTTCCACGACAAATCGGATCTCGGCCTCCAGGCGCGCCACCTCCGCCTGCGCCGCGTACAACTCCGCCTGCGCGCCGTTGAGGGTCTCGGCCGATGCATACAGCGCCTGGCGCAGTTGCTCCAGTTCGGCCTCGGCCGCGCGCAAGCGCGCGGTGTGCTGCTCCAGCTCCAGCTGGGCGCGGCCCGCCTGCTCGCGCAGGCGCGCCTGGCGCTGCTCGGCCTCGCGCAGGCGCAGCAGCCACAGCGCATGCTGGCTGAACTGGCTTTGCTGTTGCAGCTCGTGGTAGCGCTGCGCCACCGCCGCCTGCTGCTCGAGCTTGTCGAGCTGGCCGCCGAGCTCGCGCAGGATGTCGTGTACCCGTTGCAGGTTCTCCCGCGTGCCGTGCAGACGATTCTCGGTCTCGCGCCGTCGCTCCTTGTACTTGGAGACGCCCGCGGCTTCCTCCAGCATCACGCGCAGTTCCTCGGGGCGCGACTCGATGATGCGGCTGATCGTGCCCTGGCCGATGATGGCGTAGGAACGCGAGCCCAGGCCCGTGCCGAGAAAAATGTCCTGCACGTCGCGCCGGCGCACCGGCTGGTTGTTGATGAAATAGCTCGACCCGCCGTCGCGGGTGAGCACGCGCTTGACGGCGATTTCGGTGTACTGCCCGAAGCTGCCGCTGACCCGGTGGTCGCTGTTGTCGAACACCAGTTCCACGCTGCAGCGCCCGGCCGGCTTGCGCGTGCCCGAGCCGTTGAAAATCACGTCCAGCATCGAATCGCCGCGCAGCTCGGCGGCGCGCGATTCGCCGAGCACCCAGCGCACGGCGTCGATGATGTTGGACTTTCCGCAGCCGTTGGGCCCCACCACGCCCACGCGCCGCCCCGGCAGGTTGAAGGCCGCCGGTTCGGCGAAGGACTTGAAGCCGGCGAGCTTGATGGTGGACAGTCGCACGTTGCTGAAACTTGGTTTAAATAGCTGATTTCAAACGAAAAATATGCGGCTCCAGCCGCATCGGCCCATGATAGCATCGGCGCCGCGGTGGGCACCGCCTGCGGCTTCCCGCCTGCGCCCCTCGGGCCTGTGCAGGATAATGCCGGGTTCCTCGATTCCCGTCTTTGCGAAGCCCGCCTTCCAGGGCCGCCCGCCGCCATGAGCCCCAAGCATCCGAACCGCCCCAAGAATTCCAAGAGCGCCGGCAGCGCCGCGAATCGCGCCGACGCGACCAGCCAGCGTGCCCCGTCGGTGGTCGCGCAGCCGAGCAAGTCGCTGCAGACCTTCCCGAACCCGGCGCCCGAGAGGGATTACCACATCCACATGCAGGTGCCGGAATTCACCTGCCTGTGCCCGCTGACCGGGCAGCCCGACTTCGCGCGCATCGACCTGGACATGATCCCCGACCGTGCCTGCATCGAGCTCAAGAGCCTGAAGCTGTACATGTGGAGCTACCGCAACGAAGGCGCATTCCACGAGAAGGTGACCAACACCATCCTGGAGGACATCGTGAAGGCCATCGCGCCGCGCTACCTGCGCGTGACCGCCCAGTGGTACGTGCGCGGGGGCATCTACACCAACGTGGTGGTGGAGCATCGCAAGCGCGGCTGGAAGCAGGCCCCCACGGTCGACCTGAGCCGCTTCGCCACCGCCCAGCCCGCCCTGCCGCAGTCCGGGCGCTGACCCGGCCCGGGCCTGGATGCTGCGGGCTCAGGCGGCGCTGCGCACGAGCAGCACGGCCTGGCCGCTGCTCACGGCGATGGTGCCGCCGGGGCCGGGGGCCACGCCGTAGGGCGTACCGAGCGAGGCGGGCAGCGGACCCGGCTCGGCCAGCTCGCCGTCGGCGCGTCCGGCCACCGTGCGCAGCACGCCGTCGCGGCCCAGCGCGCGCAGCTTGCGGTTGCCGGCGTCGACGATGTAGAGCACGCCCGCGGCGTCGAAGGCGATCTGCTGCGGCCTGCGCAGGCGCGCGCGCGGGCCCGGGCCATCGAGGTCGCCGGGCTGTCCGGCAAGCCCGGCCAGGGTGCTCACCTCGCCATGCGGGCTGATGCGCCGCAGGTCGTGGTTGAAGTATTCGCTGACATAGATGCTGCCGTCGCCGTGCACGGCGATTCCCACGGGGGTGTTGAACAGCGCGTGGCGCAGGGGCCCGTCGCGGTGCTCGTTGATGCCGGGGGTGCCGCCCAGCGTGGACACCAGGCCGTCGCGCCCCACGCGGCGGATGGTGTGGTTGTAGGCGTCGGCCACCAGCAGGTCGCCGCTGCGCGGGTCCACGGCGATGCCCACGGGATGGTTGAAGCGCGCCTGCGCACCGGCGCCGTCGGCGTAGCCGGGCAGCTGGTCGGCGCCGGCCAGCAGGCTCACCACGCCGTCGCGCAACACCCGAAGGGTGTTGGCGTAGGAATCGGCCACGTAGATGCTGCCGTCGGCCCCCACCGCCAGGGCGTCGGGGCCGACGAAACCGGCCTTTGCGGCGGGACCCTCCACGGTCTTGCGCAGTTCCGGCACGCCGGCCAGGCTGCTCACCATGCCGTCGGGCGCGATACGCCGCACCATGGCGTTGGCGGCGTCGGCCACGAGCACGCCCCCGCGGGGGTCGGCGCACAGGCCGCGGGGATCGAAAAAGCGCGCCTTCGCGCCCTGCGCGTCGCCATGCCCGTGCTGAAGCGGATCACCCGCCCACAGCTCCAGGCTCCCCGCCTGCGCGGCCCATGCCGCGGCGGGCCAGGGCGCGGCGCCGCAGGCGGCGACGGTACAGGCGACTTGCAGGAACTGGCGGCGGCGCGGGCTCATGACGGCAATTATTTGCGTAGATGCGAATGCTCGCATATTACGCCGCCCCCACTCGCGCTTGCGCCACCCGCGAGCCCGTCGAGCCCCCCACGCCAGAGGCCGCGAATCGCCGCGATGCCCACTGCTCCGGCCGCGCGCGCCAGCGGCAGGTGCCGCGGATCCAGGCCGCCCAGCGCGTACACCGGCAGGCGCGCCTGCTGGCACGATGCGCGCAGGCCCTCCCATCCCAGGCCGGGCACCCCGGGGTGGCTTGCCGTGGGCAGCACCGGCGAGACGGTGGCCAGCGTCGCGCCGAGCCCTGCCGCGGCGTCCAGCTGCGCCGCGTCGTGGCAGGAGGCCGCCAGCAGCAGCTCCCCGGCGTTGGCACCGCAGGCCTCGCGCCAGGCCGGCTGTCCCAGCATACGAGAGGGAAGGTGCAGGCCCTGGGCGCCGAGTTCGCGCAGGCTGCGAAGCGCCTGCTGCGGGGCAGCCAGCGCCGGTGCGCCTGCGCCGAGCAGCAGGGGCGCGCCGTGCGCGGCGCAGCAACGCAACACCTCCGCGGCCAGCGCATGCCAATGCCCTGGCTCCAGGCCATGGGCCCGGAACTGCACCAGCAGCGAGCCCGGCGCCTGCGCCGCCAGGCTCGCGCGCAGGCCGCGCAGAAATTCCCCATCCCCGTCCCCGGGCTGGGGCGTGATCAGGTACAGCGCGGGCAAGGCGCCCCGGCTCGCGCGCGGCGCCGGCGCATCGGGCTCGAAGCCGGCGTGGGAGGGATTCAATCAGGCACCGCGGCGATCGACCAGCGCGCGAGCGATGGTGCCGAGATCGACATACTCGAGCTCGGCCCCGGAAGGCACGCCGCGCGCCAGGCGGGTGATGCGCAGGTCCAGGGCGCGCAGGGTCTCGGCGATCACATGGGCCGTGGCCTCGCCCTCGTTGGTGAAATTGGTGGCCAGGATGATTTCCTCCACCGCGTCCGCGCGCAGGCGTTCGACCAGGCGATCCAGCCCGATGTCCTTCGGCCCCATGCCGTCCAGCGGACTGAGCCGGCCCATCAGCACGAAATACAGGCCGCGGTAGCTCATCGACTGTTCCACCGCAGCCTGGTCGGCAGGAGTCTCGACAATGCACAGCAGCCGCCGGTCACGCCGGGGGTCGGAACAGGTGCTGCAGATGTCCGACTCGGTGTAGGTGTTGCACAGGCCGCAGCGCCGGATGGCCTGCAGCGCGCGCTGCAGCGAAAGCTGCAAGGCCTCCGCCGCCTCGCGATCATGCTGAAGGAGGTGGTAGGCCATGCGCGCGGCCGTCTTCGGCCCGACCCCGGGCAAGGCGCGCAGCGCGTCGACCAGGGCGTCCAGCGCCGGCACGCGCGTGGGAGCCTGCGGGTGATTCACGAGGCGCTCCGGGCTCGACGGGGAATCAGAACGGCAGCTTCATGCCGGGAGGCAGGGGCATGCCGGCGGTCGCCGCGGCCATCTTCTCCTGCGCGGTGGCCTCGGCGCGGCGCAGCCCGTCATTGAACGCTGCTGCCACGAGGTCTTCCAGCATATCCCGATCCTCGCCCAGCAGGCTGGGGTCGATGCTGACCCGGCGCACCTCGTGCTTGCAGCTCATCAGCACCTTCACCAGTCCGGCTCCGGACTGGCCCTCGACCTCGATGCGCCCCAGTTCCTCCTGCACGCGCTTGATGTTGTCCTGCATCGCCTGGGCCTGCTTCATCAGGCCCGACAGCTGTCCCTTGTTGAACATGAAAGCTCCTGCGTCGTGAATGTTCCATGCGGCGCCGGGCGCCGCGAAATGCCGCCCCGCGGAGACGGGACGGCGCCATGTGCATCAGGCGTCCACCGGGCGCACCGAGCCGGGCACGATCTGCGCGCCCAGTTCATCGACCAGCTGACGCACCAGCGGGTCGGCAACGATGGTCTGCTCGGCTTCCTGCTGGCGCTGCGCGCGCAGCGCCGCCGCCCGCAACTGCGCGGTGTCGCGCACCGCGCCCACCTCCACGCGCAGCACGAGCTCGCGTCCAAGCCGCTCGGACAGCGCCGCCTGCACGCGCTCCAGGGCGCCGGCACGGGTGTATTGCTCGCTGGGCACGCGCAGCACCCATGCGCCTTCGCGGACACCGACCCATTCGCTTTGCAGGGCCAGGCTGCGCGCCAGGGCCACCAGCGGCAACTCGCGCGCCAGCTCGGGCCAGTCTCCGAGCTCGCACAGGCCTTCGCCATCCTGCGGGCCCGCGGCAGCCGTGGATCCGGGCGCGGGCCCGGAAGGAAGCGCGGACCCGGACCCGGGCTGGGGCGCAGGCTCGGGCTCGGGCTCCGGGTCGACGCCGGCCGCGTCGTCCGCCGCGCCCGCCTCCGGCCCCGCACTGCGTCCGGGCGCGTCCGCGCCCAGGGCCGGGCGCGCTGCCTGCAGGGGGGCCGCGGATGGAAGCGGCGCGGATGGAAGCGGCGCGGATGGAGCCGGCATGGTTGGGGCCGGGCGCGGCGTGGGCTGGGCGCCGTCGGCGCGCCCGGACCGGGTTTCGAGCGCATCGAGCCCGCGCGCAGCCGCCGCGGTGGACAGGGGCACGAAGGACAGCAGGCGCAACATCACCATGCTGAAGCCGCACAGCGGGTCGGGTGCCAGGGCGAGTTCGCCGCGCCCCTGCAAGACCATGCTGTAGGCCAGTTGCAGGTTCTCCGGAGCAAGCGCGGCGGCGAGCTAGCGCAACGCCGCCGCGTCGGGGTCGTTCTCGTCCAGGCTTTGCGGCAGCACCTGCAGCACGGCCAGGCGTTGCAGCAAGGCGGCCAGGTCCTCCAGCGCCTGCGGCAGCGACAGCGCGCGCTGGTCCATGGTCTCCGCGAGCCCGAGCAGCGCCTGCGCGTCGGCGCGGGCCAGCGCGCGCAGCAGATCGAACAGATAGCCGGAATCGACGGCGCCCAGCATCTGGCGCACGCCGTCCGCGCTGACGCGCCCGGCGTCGAAGGCGATGGCCTGGTCGGCCAGGGACAGCGCATCGCGCATCGAGCCGCGGGCCGCCCTCCCCAGGGCCTGCAGCGCCGGGGCTTCGAATTCCACCCCCTCGGCCCGCAGCACCTGCTGGAGGTGTTGCGCCACCGCCGCCGGGGGCACCGACTTGAGCGCGAACTGCAGGCAGCGGCTGAGCACCGTCACGGGAACTTTCTGGGGATCGGTGGTGGCCAGCACGAACATCACCTGCTGAGGAGGCTCCTCGAGGGTCTTCAGCATGGCGTTGAAGGCGTGGTTGGACAGCATGTGCACTTCATCGATCATGTAGACCTTGAAGCGCCCCGCCGTGGGCTTGTAGACGGCCTGCTCCAGCAGGCGGGTCATGTCGTCCACGCCGCGATTGGAGGCGGCGTCCAGTTCGATGTAGTCGACGAAGCGCCCGGCATCGATCTCCAGGCAGGAGGGGCACTGGCCGCAGGGCTCGGCGGTGATGTCACCCTGCCCGTCGGCACCGGTGCAGTTGAGCGACTTCGCCAGGATGCGCGCGATCGTGGTCTTGCCGACGCCGCGGGTGCCGGTGAACAGATAGGCGTGGTGCAGGCGCCGGCGCTGCAGCGCATGGGTGAGCGCGCGCACCACATGATCCTGCCCGACCAGGGTGGCGAAGGTCTTGGGGCGCCA
>DAIDHU010000402.1 GCA_027451915.1 Thiomonas sp.
CGCGACGTGCTGATCGTGGCCAGCGTCAGCGCCATCTACGGCATCGGCAACCCGGCCGACTACCACGCCATGGTGCTGACCATGCGCGCGGGCGACCGCATCGGCCAGCGTGACCTGATCGCCCAGCTGGTGCGCATGCAATACCAGCGCAACGATGTCGAGTTCTCCCGCGGCTGCTTCCGCGTGCGCGGGGATCAGATCGACATCTTCCCGGCCGAGCATGCGGAGCTGGCCCTGCGCGTGGAGCTGTTCGACGAGGAAATCGAGTCCCTCAGCCTGTTCGACCCTCTCACCGGCGCGGTGCGCCAGAAGATTCCCCGGTTCACGGTGTATCCCGGCAGCCATTACGTGACCCCGCGCGAGCGCGTGCTGGAGGCGGTCAAGACCATCGAGCTGGAATTGCAGCAGCGCCTCAAGGAGCTGCGCTCCATGGGCAAGCTGGTGGAAGCGCAGCGCCTGGAGCAGCGCACCCGCTTCGACCTGGAGATGCTCAGCGAGATCGGGCACTGCAAGGGCATCGAGAACTACACCCGCCACCTGTCGGGGGCAGCCCCCGGGGAGCCCCCGCCCACGCTGGTGGACTACTTGCCGCGCGACGCCGTGATGTTCCTGGACGAAAGCCACGTGCTCATCGGTCAGCTCAACGGCATGTACAACGGCGATCGCGCGCGCAAGCAGACCCTGGTGGAATACGGATTCCGCTTGCCGTCGGCGCTGGACAACCGCCCGCTGAAGTTCGAGGAATTCGAGCGCAAGATGCGCCAGGTGGTGTTCGTCTCGGCCACGCCGGCGCAGTACGAGCAGCAGCACGCCGACGAGGTGGTCGAGCAGCTGGTGCGTCCCACCGGGCTGGTGGACCCGGAGATCGAGGTGCGCCCGGCCAGCAGCCAGGTCGACGACCTGCTGGGCCAGATCCGGCTGCGCGTGGACGCGGGTGAGCGCGTGCTGGTGACCACGCTGACCAAGCGCATGGCCGAGCAGCTCACCGAGTACCTGGGGGACAACGGGGTGAAGGTGCGCTACCTGCACTCCGACATCGACACCGTCGAGCGCGTGGAGATCCTGCGCGACCTGCGCCTGGGCCAGTTCGACGTGCTGGTGGGCATCAACCTGTTGCGCGAGGGCCTGGACATTCCCGAGGTCTCGCTGGTCGCGGTGCTGGATGCCGACAAGGAGGGCTTCCTGCGCTCCGAGCGCTCGCTGATCCAGACCATCGGGCGGGCGGCGCGCAACGTGCACGGCAAGGCGATCCTGTACGCCGACGTCATGACCGACTCCATGCGCGGCGCCATCGGCGAGACCGAGCGCAGGCGCGCTCGCCAGCTGGAGTACAACGAGGTGCACGGCATCACCCCGCGCGGCATCATCAAGGAAGTGCGCGAGCTGATCGACGGGGTGTTCGACAGCTCCGCGGGGGCATCGCGGGCGCAGGCTCGTGCCGCCGAGGAGCATGCGCGCCTGGACACGCTGGACGAGAAGGACGTGGCGCGCGAGATCCGGCGCCTGGAAAAGCGCATGGTCGAGCACGCGCGCAACCTGGAATTCGAGCAGGCGGCGCGGGTGCGCGACCAGCTCGCCGAGCTGCGCCGGCGCGTGTTCGGTGCCGGCTACGACCACGACCTCGACGCGCGCAACGCCTGAACCCGGCCGCGCGTTCGGTGGCCCGGCGGTGTTTCAAAGGACTGTTAGGCCCGCGTGGATCAGGCCGTGCTCACGCGCGGCTGCGCCGTGACCCCCTAAATTGACGCCACGGGGCCCATGTCGAGGCCCGCCGGGCCTGCCGGGCCCGCTGCGAACGGGGGGTTCCATGACGATCCATCCTTGCCGCCGGGGCGCTCGGGCTCCCGGGCTGTCCCGCGCGGGGCTGGCCGCGCTGGCGCTGGCGCTGCTGGTGCCTGCGCTCCTGGCGGGCTGCGGCGGGGGTTCCTCGTCGTCGCTGGCGGCCAACCAGATGCGCGTGGTGGTCGAGCCCGATCCCGATCTCGGAGGCGTGCATTCGCCCGCCAATGCGCCGAACATGCTGTACGCATCGGTCGTGGTGTGCGATGACTCGGACCACTGCGTGACGGTTCCCTACGTGCAGGTCGACACCGGCTCCACGGGTCTGCGCCTGCGGTACAAGGCCTTGAGGGGACTGGACCTGCAGCCCGTGGTTTCGGCCAGCGGTGCGCAGATGGATGCCTGCTCGAATTTTGCGCAGGGCTATATCTGGGGCAGCATCGAGCAGGCCACGGTCCAGCTCGGCGGCGAGCCGGCGGTGCAGATGCCCGTGCAGGTCTACGGCAGCGGCGGACCGGCTCCCGCGGTGCCGGCGCCCTGCGCGTCCTTCGGCAACAACATCGGCAGTCTGGCTGCATCCTGGTCGAACGGCATCCTCGGGGTCGACGCCATCCGCTCGGCCGGCGCGGCCTACTTCGCATGCCAGGCTTCGTCCTGCACCTTCGTGAGCTCGGTCAACGCCAGTTTCCAGATCGTCAACCCGGTGGCCCTTCTGGGCGACGGGGACGATAACGGTGTGATCCTCAGCCTGCCGGCCATCCCCGGGGGCGGCGCGCCGATGGCGCGCGGCACGCTGACCTTCGGTCTGGACACCCATGCCGACAACCTGACGGCGGGATTCCAGGCCATGAGCGCCGACGCCTACGCCGCCATCGACATGAGCGCGCAAGGCCTGGACTACCCCCAGACCGTGCTCGACAGCGGCTCGAACTACGACTACCTGCCCTTCAACCTGCCCTACGACAGCGCCACGCTGGCCTACACGCCCAGCACGTTGCAGAACGTGCCGATCACCTTGCGCAATGCTCCCGGCACGCTGCCAGACGTCTCGGTGTCCTCGAGCGTCGCGCTGATCAACGCCTTCGATGTGGCGGGCTCCAGCAACGACGCCTTTGACGACATCGGAAGCTACGTGCCCTCTTCGAGCAGCGCGATCCTGGGACTGCCGTATCTGTTCGGGCGCAGCGTGGCCTACGGCATTTCAGGAACCAGCAGTGCCCTGGGCACGGGGCCCCTCATCGCGGTACTGGGCCCCTGAGCGAGCCGCCCCGCGCGGTGCCGCGCATGCGGCGCTAGCGCGGGATGAAGCCCGCGTTGATCAGTCGGCGCTCACGCGCGGCTGCGCGGCGCCCCCCTAGATTGGCGCCACGGGGCCCGCGTCGAGGCCCGATGGGCCCGAGGGGCCGAAGGGGGAACTCCATGACAGCCAATCCTTTCCGCCCGGGCGCGCATGTCCTCGGGCTTGGCGGTGCCGTGCTCGCCTCGCTGCTACTGAGCCTGTGCGCGGCGTGTCCCGCGCATGCGGCGCTCGGGCAGCCGGTGTCGAGCGTGTGGTCCGACGGACGCGTGATCGAGCCCACGCACGTGCTCAGCCTGGAGGGGCCGGTGGTTTCAGAGACCACGGTGGAGACCCCCTGGGGCGTGCGCGCGCGCGAGTTCGACGGCCCCTCCGGGCGCATTTTCGCCATCGCGTGGTCCACGCACGGGATGCCGTACATCGCGAATCTGTACGGGAGCTATTTCGCGGGCTACCTGGCGTGGATCCATGCGCACGCGCAGCCGGTCATCGCGGGGGAGCTGAGCGTGCGCACGGCGGACATGCGCGGCCATGCGCAGGGGCACATGGGTGCCTGGTCGGGTTCGGCCTACGTGCCGGCGCTGATCCCGCCCGGGGTGGCTCTGTCCGAGCTGGGGGTGCAGCCACGAGCGGGCGGGTCTTGCAACTCGGAGCCGCCAGCTCGCGCCGAGGTGCCGCGCTGGTGCTCGCGCTGGTGCTGGGCGCGCTGCTGGCGGGCTGCGGAGGCGGCTCCTCGTCCTCCCTGGCGGCCAACCAGATGCGCGTGACGGTCGAGCGCGATCCGAACCTCATCAAGGCCGGCCGCGAGGTTTTTGCACCGGACATGCCCTATGTGTCGGTCGTCGTATGCGATGGATCGGATCACTGCGTGACGGTCCCCTACGTGCAACTGGATACAGGATCCGTCGGGCTGCGTCTGCGCGCCAAGACCCTCGCGGGCCTGGATCTGCAGCCCGTGCTTAGCGCAAGTGGGAAGCAGGTGGATGCCTGTTCCAATTTCGCGCAAGGCTACATCTGGGGTGCCGTGGAGCAGGCCAACGTGCAACTCGGAGGCGAGCCTGCCATGCAGTTGCCCATCCAGGTTTTCGGCAGCGGCTCCCCGGCTCCCGCCGTGCCGGCGCTTTGTACAACACTGGGCAACAACATCGGCAGCCTGCTGGCGGTCGGCGGCAACGGCATCCTCGGGGTCGCAGGCCTCCTGACGGGCGGCACGACCGACTTCACCTGCGATGGTTCGTCCTGCAACATCGCGACCTCGCTCGATCCGACCCTTCTGATCGAGAATCCGGTGACGTTTCTGGCCAATGGGGACGACAACGGCGTGATCCTGACCCTGCCGGCCATCCCGGCCAGTGGTGCCGCGTCGGCGCAAGGCGAGCTGACCTTCGGCCTCGATTCCCGCAGCGACAACCAGACTGCGGGTTTCCATGCCTTCGGCACCGATGCCTACGGCAACCTCAGCATGAGCGCGCAGGGCCAGACCTACACCCAGACCGCCATCGACAGCGGCTCCTCCTTCCTGTACCTGCCTTTCGACATGCCGTATGACAGTTCAACGCAGTACTACACGCCGAGCACGCTGCAGATCGTGCCGATCACTTTGAGCAACGAGCCCGGTACTTCGCCGGATGTCTCGGTGTCCTCGAGCCTTGAGGTGGGCAACATCATCAGTCTTGTGGACACCGGCAACGACGCCTTCGACGATATCGGCCAATACGCACCGTCGTCTAGCACCGCGACCCTGAGTCTGCCGTATTTCTTCGGGCGCAGCGTGGCCTACGGCATACCCGGCGCGACCAGCGGCCTGGGCCCGGGGCCCGTTGTCGGCGTGCTGAACCCTTGAGCGGCGTTCGCGCGGCGCGGCGCCCCTCCCCGGCGCAGCCGGGGAAGGGCGCGGCTGCCCGCGCCCGCGGCCCTGCGTGGTCCTCCGGTATCTCAACCGTCTGTTAAGCGAGGGTGGATCAGCCCGCACTCACACGCGGCTGCGCCGCGGCACCCTAGATTGGCGCCACGGGGCCCGTGTCGAGGCCCGATGGGCAAAAGGGGGAATTCCATGATGGCCAGTCAATCCAGTCCGGGTGCGCATGCCCTGGGCCTTGCAGGGGTCTTGCTCGCCACGCTGCTGCTGACCCTGTGCGCGGCGCGACCGGCGCACGCCCAGCTGGGGCGGCCGGTGTCGAGCGTGTGGTCCGACGGACGCGTGATCGAGCCCACGCATGTGCTCGACATCAAGGGCCCGCTGGTCTCGGAAACCACGGTGGAGACCCCCTGGGGCGTGCGAGCGCGCGAGTTCAACGGCCCCTCGGGACGCATTTTCGCCATCGCCTGGTCCACGCACGGACTGCCGTACATCGCGCACTTGTACGGGCGCTATTTCGCGGGCTACCTGGCGTGGATCCACGCGCATGCGCACAAGGGCGCCGGAGGGGATCTGAGCGTGCGCACGGCGGACATGCGGGGCCATGTGCAGGGGCATATGGGCGACTGGTCGGGCTCGGCCTACGTGCCGGCGCTGCTCCCGCCTGGCGTGTCGCTGTCCGAGCTGGGGGTGCGGCCGTGAGAGCGCGCGTCCTGCAAGTCGGGGCCGCTCGTTCGCGCCGAGGTGCCGCGCCGGTGGTGGCGCTGGTGCTGGCACTGACGCTGGGTGCGCTGCTGGCGGGCTGCGGAGGCGGCTCCTCCTCGTCGCTTGCGCCCAACCAGATGCGCATGGTGGTCGGGCCCAATCCCGATGTCGAAGCGGTCGACCCCGGTGCCTCGGGACGCGATATTCCCTTCGTGTCGGTGGTGGTGTGCGACGCCTCGAATCGCTGCGTGAAGGTGCCGCATGTGATGGTCGATTCCGGCTCGGTCGGACTGCGCCTGCGCGCCAAGCCCCTGGCCGGCCGGCACCTGCAGCCCCTGCCTTTCGCCAGCGACGCCCAGCTGGACGAATGCACGCCGTTCCTCACCGGAGTCATGTGGGGCAGCGTGGAGCAGGCGACCGTCGAGCTGGGCGGCGAGCCGCCCATCCAGCTGCCCATCGAGGTCTTTGGCGGTGGCAGCCCGGCGCCCACCACGATGCCAACCATCTGCGCTGACTTCGGCTCCAATGCCAGCAATCTGCTCGGCTTCAAGGCCAACGGCATTCTGGGCATCCAGGGACTCGAGAAAATCGGCAACCTGTATTACGCCTGTCGAGGCTCCGCCTGCACCATCGAGCCGACGGCCTCGGTTCCGGCGGCCGAGCTGATCGTCAACCCGGTCTCCAAGTTCGACGATTCCGACGACAACGGTGTGATCCTGACCCTGCCGTCGGTGCCCGCGAACGGGTTGCCGAGCGCGCAGGGCACCCTGACCTTCGGCCTCGACACCCAGGACGACAACCGCACCACGGGCTTCGTGCCCTTGGCCACCGACGGCAACTTCAGCATGAACGTGGTGGTGCAGGGCGTGGCCTACTCCTCGTCGACCATCGACAGCGGATCGAACGGCATTTTCGGGCCCTTCAGCCTGCCCTACGACAGCGCGACCACGTCCTTCGACCCGACGACGCCGCAGGTCGTGCCGATCACCCTGGAGAATCAGACCGGCACACTGCCCGCGGTCTCGGTGTCCTCCAGCATCACCATCGCCAACAGTCAGGTGCTCGCGGACCCCAGCAGCTACGCGCTGGATGACTATGGCGCCTACTCCAGCACGTCGAACCAGATTCTGCTGGGCCTTCCGTACTTTTTCGGGCGCAGCGTGGCGTTCGCGATGAGCGGCAAGACCAGCGGCCTGGGCACGGGGCCGATCATCGGGGTGCTGAACCCCTGAGCGAGCCCGGGGCGCCGACGAGCACAGGGTATGTCCGTCATGGCCTTTCGACGCATCCGTGCGAGCGCCGGCTCGCGCCGCGGCTCGGCGGTCCTGTGGCTGCTGCTGAGCCTGGGCATCGCCGGGCCCGCCGCGGCCGCGCTGGGCCAACCCGCGTCGGCCGCGGCGGCGGACGGCCGCGTGGTCGCGCCCACGATGCGCTTCGATGTCGGCGGACTCATGGACATGGCCGGCACGCCCGTGTGGGTGACCACGGTGCGCAGGCCCTTCGGCGTGGTGGTGCGCGAGTTCTCCGGCAGATCCGGGGTGGTGTTCGCCGTGGCCTGGGCGGGGCGAGGGCTGCCGCGCCTGCGCAGTCTGTACGGGCGCTATTTTCCCGCCTATCTGGCCTGGCTTCGCGCGCACCCAGCCTCCGCTGGCGATGGCTGGCCGAGCGTGCGCGCGCCGGACATCGTCGGGCATGCGGTGCAAGGCCTGGGAAGCTGCCGAGGCTCGGCCTACGTGCCCGCCCTGGTGCCCAAGGGCGTGGACCTGTCCAGCCTGGGCGTGCAGCCCTGATCCGGGCCCGGCGCGCGAAGCCGCGCCGACGTAATAAAGTAGGGCCCCCGAAGCTTCGACATCCCCGACCATGCCTGTGGAACCCTCCCCGTATGCCGTGCTGTTCTGCTGCATGGGCAACATCTGCCGTTCGCCCAGCGCCGAGGGTCTGTTGCGCGCCGAGCTCGTCCGCCTGGGCCTGGACGCGCAATTGCGCGTGGACTCGGCGGGAACCCACGGCTACCACGCGGGGGAGCCGCCCGATGCCCGCGCCCAGCGCCACGCCCTGCGCCGCGGCGTCGACCTGGGCAAGCTGCGCGCGCGCCAGGTGGAGCTGGCCGATTTCGAGCGCTTCGACCTGGTGATCGCGATGGATCGCGACAACCTGCAGCATCTGCGCGAGCTCTGCCCGCCCCAGCTGCAGCACAAGCTGTGCCTGATGATGAGCTTCGCGCCGCGCGCCGGGACCGACGAGGTCCCCGACCCGTACTACGGCGGCGCCGAGGGCTTCGAGCGCGTGCTCGACCTGCTGGAGCAGGCCTGCGCCGGGCTGCTCGGCCATGTGCAGGCCGAGCTGCACATGCGCCGCCGCGCCCTCACATGAGTTCCTCGCGCCGGGGCCGCGGATCGGGCGCGGCGTCGCGGCGCAGCGGAAGGTGCAGGCGCAACTCGTCGAGCTGCTCGCTCATCATTTCGCCCTCGCGGTCCAGATGCGCGGCGATGGCCGCGCGCAGGCGCGGCTCGGCCACCCAGTGGGCCGAGGTGCATTCCACCGGAAGCAGTCCCCGGGCCATCTTGTGGCTGCCCTGGGCGCCGCCCTCGAAGACCTCGAAGCCGTTTTCCAGGCAGAACTGCAGGGGTTCGTAGTAGCACAGCTCGAAATGCAGCAGCGGCACGTGGCGCAGCGCACCCCAGTAGCGCCCGTAGGCGCGGCGCAGCGCGGGGTCCAGCAGGATCAGGGAACAGGCGATGTCCTCGCCCTGCAGGCTGGCCACGATCAGCAGCACATGCTCGGGCATGCGTTCGCCCAGGCGCAGGAAGAACTCCAGGTTCAAGTACGGCATCGAGCCGTGTTCGGCATAGGTCTGTTCGTAGCAGCGCAGGAACAGCTCCCAGGCGCCGCGGTCGATCTCGCGCCCGCGCAGGCGCCGCAACTGCACGCCACTGTCGCGTACCTTGCGTCGCTCCTGGCGCAATTTCTTGCGCTTGTCGTGGTTCAAGGCGGCGACGAAGGCGTCGAAATCGGGCCAGGGCGGCGCGGCCTGGCGCCAGTGGTATTGCACCGTGGTGCGGGTCATCAGCCCGGCCTGCTCGCACAGCGCTCGCTCCTCGTCCTCGAGGAACAGCAGGTGCAGCGAGGATACCCGGGTGCTGCGCGCGAGCTCCAGCAGCACGCGCAGCAGCGCGGCGCGAGCCTGGCGATCGCGCCCGAGCAGGCGCGCGCCGCGCACCGGCGTGAAGGGCGTGGCCAGCAGCAGCTTGGGGTAGTAGGCCAGGCCGCAGCGCTCGTGCGCGTCGGCCCAGCCCCAGTCGAACACGTATTCGCCCATCGAGTGGCCCTTGGCGTAGACCACGCAGGCGGCGGCCAGTTCGCCGGCAGCGTCGAACAGGCAGGGCAGCAGCGCCTGCCAGCCGGTTTCGGGTATCGCGCAGGCGCTTTGCTCCAGGGCCGAAAGCCAGGCGTGGCGCTGGAAAAGGGTGGTGCCCGGAGTGGCGGCGGCCAGCGCGTCCCAGCGCTCGGCGTCCACCGATTCCAGCCCTTGTCCGATCTCGATGCGAAAATCCCCGTCCATGCCCCTTTCCATCGCGATTGCCCAATTCGATCCCGTGGTCGGCGACCTCGCCGGCAACGCCCGCGCCATCGAGGCGCTGGCCGAGCAGGCCCACGCGGCCGGCGCCGGCCTGCTTGTGACCCCCGAGATGGCCCTGACCGGCTACCCGCCCGAGGATCTGCTGCTGCGCCCGGCATTCATGCGCTCGGTGGAGCAGACCCTGCGCGAGCTGGCCGGGCGACTGCGCCGCCTGCCCGGCCTGGCCCTGGTGGTCGGCCACCCCCACGTGCCTGGCGCCGCCGCCGATGAGCGTACCCCATCGACGCAACGCCCGCTGCGCTGGAACGCGGCCTCGGTGCTGCGCGAGGGCAGCGTCGAGGCCACCTACGGCAAGCTCGAGCTTCCCAACTACCAGGTGTTCGACGAACGGCGCTATTTCGCCAGCGGGGGCGAGCCGGTGGTATTCGAGTGCCAGGGAGTGCGTTGCGGCATCAATGTGTGCGAGGACGCCTGGTTCGCGGAGGCGCCGAGGCGCGCGCGCGAGGCCGGCGCGCAGGTGCTGCTGGTGCTCAATGCCTCGCCCTTCCACCTGGGCAAGAGCGGCGAGCGCGAGGCGGTGATGCGCCAGCGCTGCCGCGAGACGGGCATGGCGCTGGTGTTCGCTCACGGCGTGGGCGGCCAGGATGAGCTGGTGTTCGACGGCGGATCCTTCGTGCTCGACGCGGCCGGCGAGGCCTGCCTGCGCGCGCCGCAGTTCGAGGCCTGCCTGCCCATCGCGCGTTTCGACGGCGCCCGCCCGCTGCCGGGCGAACTGGCGCCGCCCTTGTCCCTGCACCGCCAGGCCTGGTCGGCGCTGGTCATGGGCACGCGGGACTATGTGCTCAAGAACGGCTTTCCGGGGGTGCTGATCGGCCTGTCCGGGGGCGTGGACTCGGCGCTGGTGCTGGCCATTGCCGTGGACGCGCTGGGCCCCGAGCGTGTGCACACGGTGATGATGCCCTCGCCGTACACCGCGGACATCTCCCTGGAGGATGCCAGGGAGATGGCCCGCCGCCTGGGGGTGCGCCACAGTGAACTGGACATCGCGCCCATGTTCGAGGCCTTCCGTGCCACCTTGCGCCCCCTGCTGCGCCCGCACGAGGGCGACACCACGGAGGAGAACCTGCAGTCGCGCATCCGCGGGGTGCTGTTGATGGGACTGTCGAACAACACCGGCGCCATGGTGCTGACCACCGGCAACAAGAGCGAGATGGCTACCGGCTACGCCACGCTGTACGGGGACATGGCGGGGGGCTTCGCCGTGATCAAGGACGTGCG
>DAIDHU010000403.1 GCA_027451915.1 Thiomonas sp.
GCGCACCGGAGCTGCGCGAGGCGCTCGCGCGGATGTGCGGGCCCCTGTGAGCAACTAGCCGGCGGTCGACGTCGATCCAAGCCTCAGGTCGGCGCAGCGCCGAACGGAGAACCGGGTGGCCCCGTACGGCCACCGCAGCAGCCAGGCCATTCCGAGCATCGACATGACCATGCCCACGCCCGGGAGGATGCGGCGCAGCCAGCCGCCTTCCGCCGGCTCGACGTGCAGGCCGAACATCGCCACGGCGACCGCCAGCATGACGCCCGCCACCAAGATCAGGTTGCGCCAGGTCATCCCCCACCACAGCGCCCAGCCGATACCGGCCGCCAGCGGATGCGGCTCGGGCCCGCCGTCGCGCTCGACGCACAGTTCCACCGGGCCCTCGGGGGACCGAAAAGGCGCGCGAAACACCCAGCGCTGAAAAATGACCACCTGCGCGACCACCACCAGCACCATGCCTGCGACCTCCACGAGACCGAGGATCGGCGAACCGGGGGAGGCGAAGCTCAGGACGAGGATCAACAGCGCGAACAGCAGCGGCCCCACCAGCAGGCTGCGCCAGGTCAGGCGCAGCCAAGCCTGAAGTGCGACAAAGACGATCAAGGTATCCATGCGCCATTGTTACCCGCGGGGGATACCTTGGAGACCCGGGGGGACAAAAGCCCCCACCGCTACAGATTGCGCAGCAACAGGCTGGTGCCGGCGGCCAGCAGCACCGCCCACACCGCCTGCACCACGCGCTGCGCGGGCAGGCGGCGGTTCAGGTGCGTGCCCAGCCACAGCCCCCCCAGCATGCAGGGCAACAGCAGGAGCGCGCGGGGAAGCACCTGCGGCTGGCGGTACAGACCGGCGGAGGAGAACAGGAGCAGGCGCACCAGCCCGCTGCCGAAGATCAGGGTGCTGATGGTTGCGCGCAAGGCCTGGGGCTGGCCGATGCGCCGCGCCAGGTAGATCACGTACACGGGGCCCCCGGTGCCGAACATGGAGGTGAACAGGCCGCCGGTGAAGGCCAGGGGCGCGGCCCATGCCGCGCGCAGCGGACGCACCGGCGGGCGCAGCACCAGGGTCCACAGCGCGTAGGCGAAGATGAAGCCTCCCAGGGCCAGCAGCAAGGCCCGCTGCGGCGCGTACAAGAGCAGGCTGAGCCCCAGGAGCATGCCCGCCGCCATGAACGGGACCATGCGCGCGATTTCGCGCCACTGCACCTGGCTGCGGTTGCGCAGGCCCACCAGGATGCCTCCGGTGAGATCGAACAGCAGCATCATGGGCACCACCTCGCGCAACGCAAGGAATTGCGTGAGCAGCGGAACCGCCGTGATCGACGAGCCGAAGCCCGTCAGGCCATACACGGTGTAGGCGAGCAGGATGACGCCGCCGGCCGCGGCAAGCTTGGCATCGGGGGCCGGCCAGGCGAAGAGCATCGCCGCCGACCGCGGATCAGGCACCCGCCGCGGCGAGCTGGCGCAACTGGCGCTCCAGCGCATCGGGCACCGTGACCCCGTCTCGCTGCGCGCGTGCGGCCAGATCGAAGCGGCGCTGGCCCGGCAGGCGCACCCCCTCGTCCGCGCACATCGCCGACAGCAGGGTCTCGATGCGCTCGTGGAACACGTCGGCGCCCGCCAGGGCTGCCGGATCGATGGCCAGGAAGGCCTGGCCGATGCGCGGCCGGTTGCCCTCGTCCACGAAAAAGGAGTCCGCCTCGAAGCCGAAGGAGGCTCCGGTGAGCGCGCAGCACAGCAGCTCGACCATCAGCGCCAGCATGGCTCCCTTGACACCGCCGGCCGGCAGCATGGAGCCTTCCAGCCCGGCCTGCGGGTCCGTGGTCGGGCGGCCCTCGCGGTCCACCGCCCAGCCCAGCGGGATGCTGCGCCCCTCCTTGGCCGCCACCATGAGCTTGCCGCGCGCCACTTCCGACAGTGACAAATCGATGAGCAGGGGCGGCGCGTCGCGCCGCGGAAACACGGCGGCGATGGGGTTGGTGCCGAACAGCGCGCGCTTGCCTCCCCAGGCCGGCATGGCCGCCGGCGAGTTGCCGAAGCCCAGGCCCACCATGCCCGCCTCGGCCAGGGGCATCAGATGGTGCGCGGCCGCGCCGAAGTGGTGGCTTCGGGTGACCGCGGCGAAGGCGCTTCCGCACTCGCCCGCGCGCCGCAGCGCCTCGCGCACGGCGAGCTCGCAGGCCGGAAAGGCCAGCCCGTCGTCGGCGTCCACCAGGCAGGCCGCCGCGCGGGCATGGATCACCCGCGCCTGGGCGCTACCGTTGACCCGCCCCAGGCGCAGGTGGGCGCTGTACTGGGGCACGCGCGAAAGTCCGTGCGAGGCCAGGCCCTGCGCCTCGGCGGCCACCAGGGCCCGCGCGGTGGATTGCGCCATGGCGGCGCCGGCGCCGGCGCCGCGCAGGGCGGCCGTGGCGAGCTCGGTGGCTTGGGAAAGACTCAGGACGGACATGGAACGTGGATCCGAGGGTTCTTGGGGCGTACGAAGGGCGCAGGCGCGGCTCAGGATTGCAGAAAGGCCGCTACCCGTTCGGCGATCAGGCTGCTCACGCGCAGGTTGGATTCACGCGTCAGCCCGGCGATATGCGGAGTGAGCAGCAAGCCGGGCACGTCCGCGAGCGCAGAGCCGGCACCCAGCGGCTCCTGCTCGAACACGTCGAGCGCGGCGCCGGCCAGGCGCCCCGAGCGCAGCGCCTCGGCCAGCGCGGCTTCGTCGACCACGCCTCCGCGGGCCGTATGGATCAGTACGGCCCCGGGACGCATGCGGGCCAGGCGCTTCGCGTCCAGCAGCGAGCGCGTGCCCGGAGTCAGGGGGACATGCAGGCTGAGCACGTCGCTTTCCTGAAGCAGCTCATCGAGCTCCAGGCGCCGCACCCCCGTCTCGTGCCACACCGGGGCCTGTGCCGCGATCGCCGGGTCGTGCGCCACCACCACCATGCCCATGGCCTGCGCCAGGCGGGCCGTGCGGCGCCCGATGTCCCCGAAGCCCAGCAGCCCCAGGGTCTTGCCGCCGATTTCGCGGCCCTCGGACAATGCCGTGCGCGGCCAGGCTCCCGCGGCCACCTGCGCGCTGCTGGCAAAGGCCCCGCGCAGCAGCATCATGGCGCTGGCGATGACGTATTCGGCGACAGCCTGCGCGTTGGCGCCCAGCGCGGGGATGACGCGAATTCCGCGCTGCGCGCAAAGCTCCAGGTCGATGTTGTCCAGCCCCACGCCCAGCCGCCCCACCACCTTCAGCTCCGGCGCGTGTTCGAGCAGGCCGGCACGCACCTGGGTGCGGTTGCGCACGATCAGCGCCTGCGCCCCGGACAGGGCTTCGCGCAGCGCCCGCGCATCGTCCACCAGGCCGGGCTCATAGCGAACGTCGAACTGTTCGCGCAAGCCCTGCACCGCCTGCTCGTCCATGAATTCGCTGATGACGATCCTGCTCACGCCTGCATCCCCCACTTGCGAACGGTGTGGCGCTCGATGGTGTGGAAAATCAGGTTCTCCACGACCAAACCAATGATGATGATGGTGAGCAGCCCCGCGAACACTTTGGAGATCTCCAGCAGGTTCTTGCTTTCGTAGATGTACCAGCCCAGGCCTCCCGAACCCGAACTCACCCCGAACACCAGCTCGGAGGCGATCAGGGTGCGCCAGGCGAAGGCCCAGCCCACCTTGAGCCCGGTGAGAATGCTGGGGAAGGCCGCCGGAATCAGGATCCTGGCGATGTAGGGCAGGCCGCGCAGCCCGTAATTGCGACCGACCATGCGCAAGGTGTTGGACACCGCCATGAAGCCCGACTGGGTATTCAGGGACACCGCCCACACCACCGAGTGCACCAGCACGAACACCAGGCTGCCGTCGCCCAGACCGAACCAGATCAGCGCGATGGGCAACAAGGCGATGGCCGGCAGCGGATTGAACATGGCCGTGAGGGTTTCCAGCAGATCGGCGCCCACCCGCGTGGCCACGCCGAAGCCCGTGAGCACGGCGGCCAGCGCCACCCCGATGCCATAACCCAGCAGCAGCACCTTCAGCGAGGTCCAGATCTTGAGCAGCAGTTCGCCGCTGATCAGGCCGCGTACCAGCGCCACCACCGTGGAGGAAAAGGTGGGCAGCAGCAGGTCGTTGTGCAAGGCGCGCGCGCCGATCTCCCAGCCCAGGGCGAGCAGAAGGATGATCACGCTCTTGCGCAGCGCCACGCTGTTGAAGCAGGTCTCCAGGCGCGAAAGCGGCTTTTCCACCACGCCGAACTGACTGGAATCGGTGGGCTCCCGATGGATCTCGGGACGCTGCAGGGTCACGGTGGGTCCTTCAGCCATGCTGGCTCTCCTGGTGCAGGCTCTCGCCCGCGAACAGCAA
>DAIDHU010000404.1 GCA_027451915.1 Thiomonas sp.
GCCCGCCGCCGGCGTGCAGGTCCAGGTCGGCGCCTGCGCTCAGGCTCAGCGCGTGCCGGGCGGCCAGCTCCACGCGCCCGGCGCTGGTGGCCAGCAGCGGGCCGCTGGAGGCCGCCAGCAGCTGGCCGTCGAGCGCGCGCGGCGCGGCTTCCGGCGCGGCTCCCGGCGACTCGCGCGCCTGGCCCCGCGCCTGGGCCTGGGCCTGGGCGGCGCCCTGCATGCGCCGCAGCTGCTCGCGCACATGGCGCTCGAACTCCTCGTCGTCGGCGTCGAAGATGGGGTCGTCCCAGTCGATGCCGTGGCGCTGCTGCAGCGCGCGCACCCAGTCCTGCTGGGCCTGGCGCAGCAGCCGCAAGGGCTCGTGCAGCTCCAGCATCGCCCCCTGCGCGCGCAGCCGCGCATGCGTGCTCAGCAGCAGCCCGCCGGCAGCGCGCACCACGCCCAGGCCCTGGGTGCTCAGCTCCAGCCCCTCGCCGCGGCAGCGCCCGATGCGCGCGTGGCCCCGGCCCCGCCTGCCCCGCAGCTCGTTGAGCACGCCCAGGCTCAGGCAGCTTTGCGCCTGCTCGCTGCCCAGATGCGCCTGCAGCTGCCCCGGCGTGTCGTCGAACACCATCTGGTTGCTCGCGCCCACCCCCACGTTGCCGCCCCACGGGCCGATCTCGCGCGTGCGCACGCCGCTGAGCGCGGCGTTGGCCGGCAGCTCCCACGGCGGCGGGTTGGCCGCGCTGTACAGCGCGCCCAGGCACACCGGGGCGTCGCAGTCGGCGTCGACAAAGCTGATGAGCACCTCCTGGCCGGCGCGCGGCAGCCACACCTGGCCGCGCCGCGGCCCGGCCATCGGCGTGGCCACGCGCACCCAGCAGCTGGCGCGCTCGTCGTGCGGGCCGTGGCGGTCCCAGGGGAAGAGCACGCGGATGCGCCCGAGCGCATCCACGCACGGCTGCGTGGGCCGGCGCCCCGGGATCGGCGTGGCAGCCATCACGGTGGCCGTCTGCACCCCGCCGATGCACGGCTTGGGCTGGCGCGGGATCGGGCGCACGCGCTGGCGCTGCGGCTGCAGCTCGAACTCGGCGCACACCAGCCAGCGCGCGGGCTGGCTGGCCTCGGCCCAGTCCCATGGATGCGGGCTCCAGTCCTCGGGCATGCCCAGGCGCAGCCGCGTGTGCAGCACGATAAACGTGTCGTTGCACTGCGGCAGCCAGTGCCCATGCGTGTGCAGGCGCTGCCCGGCCTGCACCCCGCGCAGCGCCCCGCGCCCCCAGGCGCGTGCGAACAGCTGGCGCTGCGCCTGCAGGCGCACCTCGGCCAGCTGCTCGGCCACCTGCTCGGCCTGCCGCGCCGCGTCGGGCGCCCCGGGCATGCCGCTGGCCTGCCCGGCATCGGGCTGCGCCACGTCGATGCCCGCGTCGCCTCGCCAGTGCCAGCCGCCGAGCTCGCCATGCGCGCACGGCAGCGGGTCCGACGCCTGCCCGCGCAGCTGCTGCCCCGGGCGCTGGTAGTCGTGGTCGCCGCCCGCCCAGCGCCCGGGCACCAGGCGCTCGCGCCAGTGCAGCGTCTCGATGCACTCGGGGTTGGCCACGTGGGGCCCCGTCGCGTACCCCGGCCCCTCGGGCGCCTCGCCTTCGCACTCCAGGCACTGCAGCCGCGCGTACAGCGGCGAGCGCGGCGCAGCGAAGGCCCCGTGGTGATCCCCCAGCACCAGCTCGCACTGCCCCACGTCGTGCTCGAAGTGGTAGTGAATCCCCCACTCCTGAACCAGCCGGTGGAAAAAATCCAGGTCCGTCTCGTGGAACTGCACCTGGTAATCGCGCTTGGGATAGCGCTCGCGCAGCTCCCAGCGCACCGGCCAGGCATAGTCCTGCAGCACGCGCTGCAGGATGCCCCGCACGTCCAGGTCCTGGTAGATGCGGC
>DAIDHU010000405.1 GCA_027451915.1 Thiomonas sp.
TAGACCGTGCGCCGACGGCCCTGGGGCATGCTTGCCACGCCGAAGCGCAACTCCGCGACGGTGAGCGCCGACAGGTACAGGGTTTCGATGGCCTGCGCATCCACCCACGCCAGAACACCCGGGTCGGGTGCGATGCGCCACAACTCGGAAATGACGTTGGTATCGACGAGGATCATTCCAGGTTCATCGGCTCGGCAGGCGTGTGGTCGCGCAGCTGATCGAAGTGTTGGGCCTCCGAGTCGGTCAAGCCACCGGCTTCGCGGGCAATCGACGTCAGGAGCGCCCCCAGCTTCAAGCGCCCCTCGGGCTTCGTGGCTTTTTCCAGGATGTCACGCACCTCGGCCTCGGTGCTGCGTCCGTGCTGGGCTGCGCGAGCCCGCAGGGCTCGATGCACGTCTTCCGGGAGGTTCCGTACCGTGAGGATCGGCATGGCTTCAACGTTCCTTGCCAGAAAATCGATGACTGCATTTTATATCTTTGCAGTCATCTGTGCAGGGGCTGCAGGCGGCTGCCCTTCCCGGGGCCTGGGTGTTTTTCAAAGCACCAAGCTGATGTTCCAGTTCGCATCTCCATTGCACACCGCACCCCAAACATTGAACGGCGAAGCCCGGCCATCCCGCGGTTTTTGCGCCCTGCGCCACGACAACGAAGCCGGCAAGGGTGATCACAAGCATGTCGGTGAATGCGAGGTGCCATATCGGTTCCTCGACTTGAGCACCCTGCAAGCGGATTTCTGGGTGGATGTGACAGCGTGGAGGGCAGGATCAGGAGGACGGTTACGCTCGGCGTGTCCTCCGTCGAGGACACCCAACGCCAGGTGGCAGCGGCATTTCGTGGGGAACGTGTCGGCGAGTTCATCGCTTTCGCGACGGTGGAGTTGCTCTGGAAGGTCTTGAGCGCCAAACGGTGGGACATTCTGCAGGCGATGACCGGGCTCGCCGAGCGGGCCTCGAGGCCGATCTCCCAGTTCCCAGTGGAGTGACGACCATCCCTCCATGAGCAGGCTGTTGAAATGCCCCAGGGGGCGCGTTGGTGCAGAATCGGAACGACGGGCGTGCGCCGGATCGCAGCGCGGCCCTGCATTCGCATCGGCTCAGCGTCGAAGTGGAGTTGCCTCTCGTCTTGCCCATCAAAGCAGCCAGTAGGCCATCACGTAGAGGAGCGCTGCCGCGAGCAGCGCCAGGCCCATGGCACCAGTGAGGGCAAAAGTTCCGACAGCGCCCGCCAGCATCACAGCGAAAATCAGCGTTCCCTTTGGCCCCACGGTCGTAGCCTCCGTTGTTCGCCGCTCACCTCACGGCATCCGAAAATCCGCTTATGCAGCAAACGCGGCTCGAAGGTGTGATTCTTCCTTGGCGCGCTGCGCCATGTGGCGGCAACTGGTCGTTCAGAGCAAGTCCTGTTCCCACCAGCCGCGGGTGTCCACGTCGGCAGCGTCTGCCATGGATTCCAGTTCCGCGATGTCGTCGGCGGTGAGCTGGACGCGGCGGGCTCGGACAAGCCCTTCGACATGTTCGGGCTTGGTGACCAGTGTTCCAGGATTGCCGCATGCTCGGAGCGCCTGTACAGGAGGCTGTAGTGGTTCTGGACAGCTTCGACGCGGAACCCGGCTTCGCCCAGGATCCGGTCGGCGAGCCTGATTTCGGCGAGGTTGTGGTTCGAGACCCCCACATGCCGGATGCTCCCGCACTCGAGCAGGGGGATCAGGCGCGGCGTCCCACAGCGTGAAGCCGGCCGTGTGGGCCTTGTCGACGAGCTGCCTCCATCCAGCCTGGGTCCATCGGGTGCCGAAGGAGCCGTTCCCCGATTCGCCGCTGTCTCCCCAGGCCCACGTGCCCAGCGCGAACGGGGGGTCTTTCGAGAGTTGATGGTCATGCTTTTTCCCAGGTTGTGCCACGGCCGGGTTGCGGTGCCGCGAGTCAAGTGGATGTGGGTCGCATTCTGCCGGCCGTGGGCCGCGTGATGGTGAGGTCCGGCATATTGCGGCCAAAGCGACCCGTTGCCGGGGCCGGGGTCATGGCGCTGAAAGCGAGGGCGTAGTAGCCGACCACGCGCGTGTCGTCGCGGGCCACGAAGCTGCCTGAGGCTGCGCTGATTGGCTGGCGGCACCATGGGCGTCCAGGAATCGGGTATCGTTCAGTATCCCTTCCAGGAACTCCTGCATGCCCCTGTCGTTTCCCCCTGTTCGCCGCTGGGCGATCCCTGTGTTGGCCTGGCTGCTCGCCCTCGGCTGCGCCAGTGCCATGGCCGCTACGCCGGGCTCTTCGTCCAGGCCGGTTCTTCGCTGCGGCTGGCTCGACAATCCGACCCCGGGCAATGTCTGGCTGACCGATCGACAGGGGCAGTGGCTGATCGGCGAGCAGGGTGGATACCAGGCCCGCGGCGACTGGCCGGACTTCCCGGCCAGCCGATGGGTGCGGACCAACGGCTGGTACGGCTACGGCTGCGCCTGCCTCAGCGTGCTGGACGACGCTGCCGGGCACCGCATTCTGCGCATCCTGGGTGGTCGCTCCCGCCCCCTCGCGGCATGCCTGGGCGACTCGCGGCTTCCTCGCCGGGATCCGAAGGCCGATCGGCAGGGCTCCTGAACTCGGGATTCGAGCGCCGGTACCCCCGCATAATCCAGGTCGAAGGGGTCGACCACCGCGCGCAACGTGGGGAACACGAAGGGATCGGCCCCGTCCTTCAACAATGCGCCCCGGGCGTGGGGCGGTGGGATGCTTGCATGATGGATGTTCTGTTCGCCTGGTTGCAGGCCTCCTCATCCGCCCTGTGGTGCGCCGGGGTCTTCGTGGCAGGCGCCGTGGTGGGCCTGGTGCTGTCAAGGGTCGTGGCCAGGCGCATGGCGCTGGCCTGGATCGGCGGCCTGGTCCTCGGCGTCGCCTCCCTGGGGAGCGTGTGGGCCGCGGAGTACTTCGAGCCCCTGCCGCGTTTCGTCCTGGATACGCAGGACATCGGACAGGTGGTTCCAGCTGGACAAGGCATGCTGGGCTGGCTTGCCGACCGCGTGCATGGCAGGAAGTACCTCGTGCTGAGTTTCGATGACGGGCCCTCGAACCCTCGCACCGACAGCGCGATTCTGGCCATTCTCGCCAGGCATCACGCGCACGCGGTGTTCTTTTCCGTGTGCGCACATGCCCAATCGGCCGAGGGTCGCGCGGCGCTGCGCGCGGACGCTGCCGCGGGGGACCTGGTCGAGGACCATAGCTGGACGCATCCGCACCTGCCGCAGGAGTCCGCGGCGGCACTGCACCATGAAATCGCCGATTCGCGTGTCTTTCTGCGCCAGTTGACGGGCCAGCCGGTCGACTGGTTCCGCCCTCCCTTCGGACAGGCCGACGCAGCGGTGCGCGCGCAGATCCGCCAGGCCGGGATGCAGGAGGTGATGTGGGGGGCGAACTCCGAGGATTCCTGGCTTCGCAGCCCGGCGCAGATCCAGTACTGGAGCACTCGGCAGGCCTACAACGGCGCAATCTTGCTCATGCACTCGCACGCCACCACGGCCGCCGCTCTGGATGCCACCCTGACCGACCTGGAAGGCATGGGCTACCGCTTCGTGATTCCCTCGCTCCATCCCGACGAATGATGCGCGGAGGCGCCGGTCGGTCGGTCGTGTCCTGGCCGCGCAGGCCGAGGCGCAGGACGAGACCGGAGTTGTCCGTGCCCGGCAGTGCCGCATGTGCGGCTTCGGCGTACAACAAAAAAAGCGCGGCAAAAGCCGCGCTTTCATGGGCGGATGTCAGGGAGTGCCTGACATCCGGCAGAGCTGCCTGGCTCAGTCCAGGCTGCGGATGTTCGATGCCTGCGGGCCTTTCTGGCCCTGGGTCACCTCGAACTGCACGCGCTGGTTTTCCGCCAGGGTCTTGAAGCCGCTGCCTTGAATCTCCTTGAAGTGCGCAAAGAGGTCCTTGCCGCCGCCGTCGGGGGCGATGAAGCCGAAGCCCTTGCCTTCATTGAACCACTTCACGGTACCGGTTTCAGTCGTCATGTCGAATTCCTTTCGAAGTTGCAGGGCACAACAGCGCACCCAGCGAAGAGACGCCAAGAAAATCTTCAGAAAGGGAATTCAACTCGACCGCCGGAACCAGGCCGGTGCAACTGGACGAGAAGAAAGACCTAAGAGCGGACGGTCTTGCGCATATCAGCGTCCCATGGTAACTCAAAAGGCCTGCGCGCGGCCCCCTGGGGTATTCCAACAGCCTGACTAGCGCCCCAGGTACGAGCTCTTGCCGGCCCCCTCGTGCACCGCGTGCTCGTGTTCGCCGCGCGCGTGGGCCAGCAACACGCCCCAGGGCTCCAGGTGCACGGTGCCGTCGATCAGGTCGGCCCCGCGGCACGGTGCCTGCGCCATGGCCTCGAATCCCGCGGGCAGTTTCCAGCGCATGGCTTGCGCACTGCAGTTGAAGGCGCACAGCAGGCGCTGGGCCGGCTCACGGGATTCGCGGATGTAGGCCAGCAGCTGGTCGTGGGCAGGCAGAAGTTGCATGGTGCCCGCCTGCAGCGCGGGCTGGCGGCGGCGCCAGGCCAGCAGCTCACGGTAGAAGTCCAGCAGTCCGCCGGGCTGCTGCTGGGCCACCGCATGCGCGCGGTGCCTGTCGCACAGGGGTAGCCACGGCGTGCCTTCGCTGAACCCGGCGCAGGCCTGGGCGGCGTCCCAGGGCATGGGGGTGCGGCAGCCGTCGCGGCCCTTGAAGATGGGCCACATGGCGATGCCGTAGGGATCGCGCAGTTCGGCTTCGGACAGCTCGGCCTCCTCCAGGCCGAGCTCGTCGCCCTGGTACAGGCAGGGCGTTCCCAGCAGGGTCATCTGCAGCAGCGCAGCCTGGCGCAGCAGGGCCTGGTCCGGGTGCGCGCCGCCCCAGCGGCTGGCCAGTCGAGGCACGTCGTGGTTGGACAGCGACCAGCAGGCCCAGCCATCGCCGAGGATGCGCAGCAGGCGCTCGAGCATGGCGTGGAGAAAGGGGGCGTCGTGACGAGGACCCAGGAGATCGAAGCTGTAGGCCATGTGCAGCTTGTCGCCGCCCTGGGTGTACTCGGCCATGCGCCCCAGTCCGTCGTCATCGCCGATCTCGCCGACCATCGCGGTATCGGGGTAGCTGTCCAGCAGGGCGCGCATCCTGCGCAGGAACTGCAGGTTTTCGGGGCGGCTCTTGTCGTAGACGTGACGCTGCCATGCGTAGGGGTTGACCGCCGTGACCGCCGGATCGCTCTCGACGGGCCAGGCGCGCGCCGGGTTGGGGCGCAGCAGCGGGTCGTGGAAATAGAAGTTTGCGGTGTCCAGCCGCAGCCCGTCGACGCCCTGTTCGAGCCAGAAGCGCACGTCGTCGAGTACCGCCTGCTGCACCTGGGGGTTGTGGAAGTTCAAGTCCGGCTGGCTGGCCAGGAAGTTGTGCAGGTAGTACTTCTGGCGACGCGAGTTCCACTCCCAGGCGCTGCCGCCGAACACGCTCAGCCAGTTGTTCGGCGGCGAGCCGTCCTCGCGGGGGTCGGCCCACACGTACCAGTCGGCCCGGGAGCCGGACGCGTCGCTGCAACTCTCGCGGAACCAGGGGTGGCGGTCGGAGGTGTGGGACAGCAGCTGGTCGATCATCACCTTGAGCCCGAGCTCATGGGCGCGGGCGAGGACGCGTCGGAAATCGTCCAGGTTGCCGAACAGGGGGTCGACCTCGCGGTAGTCGCTGACGTCGTAGCCGCAGTCCTTCATCGGGCTGCGGAAAAACGGTGTCAGCCAGATCGCGTCCACGCCCAGTTGTGCGACGTAGGGCAGGCGCAGCAGCACGCCGGGCAGGTCTCCGACGCCGTCGGCGTTGCTGTCCTGGAAGCTGCGCAGGTAGATCTGGTAGATCGAGCCTACACGCCACCAGGGTTGGCGTGCGAAGGGGGCACTCAGGGGATGACGCATGACGGACTCCCGTGCCGCTGGTGCGGCGTATGGATGGCAGCGCGAAGGTGAAAGGAACCGGTCAATGTAGTGGTGCACCCGCGGCGCTTGCGTGCGTGCCCCGGAAAACCGCCAATTCCGGAGGCGCGAGTATGGGCATTTCCAGCCCCCCCGGATGCTCGCCCCGGCCCGGTGCCGTCGGCGCAGGGCCTACACTTGCCGGCATGGCATGGCTGTATTCGTTCGCACGCTCCAGGGCCCGTGGGCCCGCGCCCGCCGCGGCTGCGCCGCAGGCCTCGGGCCGGTCGTGGCGCGGGGGCCGCGCGTGAGTCGTCTCGCCCTGGAACGGGTGCTTCAGTCGCAGGGCTTCGGGACCCGCAGGCAATGCCGGCAGCTGGTGCTCTCCGGGCAGGTGCGCGTGGCGGGCGTGGAGGTCGACGATCCCGGCCTGGTGGTGGACACGCAGGGCCTGCAATTCGAGGTGCTCGACCAGGCCTGGACCTATCGCGAACATGTGTACCTGGCGCTGAACAAGCCGGCGGGCTACGAGTGCTCGCGCCGGCCCAGCCACCATCCCGGCGTGCTCGGCCTGCTGCCCGATGCGCTGCGCGCCCGCGCGGTGCAGGCCGTCGGGCGCCTGGACCACGACACCACAGGGCTGCTTTTGCTTTCCGACGACGGGGCCTTCATCCATGCGCAGACCTCGCCGCGGCGCAAGGTTCCCAAGGTGTACCTGGCCACGACCCACGACCGGGTCACGCCCGAATTGGTGGCGGCCCTGCTCGCGGGGGTGCGCCTGCACGACGAGCCGCAGCCTCTGGCCGCGGTGTCCTGCGAGCAGCAGGGGGAGCATCTGCTGGGCATCGTGCTGGAACAGGGCAAGTACCACCAGGTCAAGCGCATGCTGGCCGCCGCCGGCAATCACTGCGTCGCGCTTCGACGCGTGGCGATCGGGGGTTTGCGCCTGGATGCGCTGAACCTGCCCGAGGGCTCCTGGTGCTACCTGGGCGAGTCCGAACTGGCGCTGCTGGCCGGCGCCTGAGCCGGCGTGGCGCGCAGGGCGGGCTGCGACGGCCCGGCCGGCCCCATGCGGCGGGCGGGCGAGTGCGTACCATGGGCATGGGCCAGCCCCGAGGGGGCATGGAAATGGACAGGGAGAGACCATGGATCTGGGCATTGCCGGGCGCAGGGCGCTCGTGTGCGCATCGAGCAAGGGACTGGGCCGCGCCTGCGCGCTGGCACTGGCGGCGGAAGGGGTGCATGTGACCGTGACGGCGCGGGGTGCGCAGGCGCTGGCCGAGACCGCGGCGCTCATCCGTGACACCCACGGGGTCGAGGTGCGGGAGGTGGTGGGGGACATCACCACGCTCCAGGGGCGCAAGGCCGCGCTGGAGGCAGCCGGCCCCATCGATATCCTGGTCAACAACGCCGGCGGTCCGCCCCCGGGGGATTTCCGGGATTGGGAACGCGAGGACTGGATCCGCGCACTGGATGCGAACATGCTGACTCCGATCGAGCTCATCAAGGCCACGGTGGATGGCATGATGGAGCGCGGCTTCGGGCGCATCGTGAACATCACCTCGGCCGCGGTCAAGGCGCCCATCGACATCCTGGGCCTGTCCAACGGCGCACGCAGCGGCCTGACCGGTTTCGTGGCCGGGCTGTCGCGCAAGACGGTGCGGCGCAACGTCACCATCAACAACCTGCTGCCCGGCCCGTTCTCCACCGACCGCCTGGCCGCCACCGCGCGGGGACAATCCGCGGCGCTGGGGATCGCGGTGGAGGAACTGCTGGCGCGCCGCGCCGCCGAGAACCCCGCGGGGCGCTTCGGGGATCCGAAGGAGTTCGGCGCCGCTTGCGCGTTCCTGTGTGCCGCCACCAGCGGCTTTGTCACAGGGCAGAACATCCTGCTGGATGGCGGGGCCTTTCCCGGCACGCTGTAAGGCGAGGCGCCTCGCATGATGCCGGCTGCGCGTAGCGTCCATGCCTTGCATGCGGCTCCAGGGCCTGCCCCAGGCGGGCTGCAGGCCCGCGGCGGGCCTACAGGTGTGGCGAGGTTCGCAGCCGGGAGGGTCCTGACATGAGTGGTTCACGGCATGGCCCCGAGGGCGTGGCGGTGTGGGCGGCCTTCGATTTCGACGGCACCTTGCGTCGCGGGGACTCGCTGGTGGGCTTCCTGCGCGACCTGCTGGGGCCGGCCAGCCTGGGGGCCGCGCTGGCCTGCGAGGCGCCCTGGCTGCTCGGCTACGCAGCAGGCTGGGTGGGCAATGACGTGGCCAAGCAGCGGCTGCTGCGACGCTGCCTGCGCGGCCAGCCCCTGGCTCGGCTGCAGCAGGCGGGGCAGCGCTTCGCGGTGGAGAAGTTGCCGCGGGGCTTGCGCGCACCCATGATCGATCGCCTGCGAGCGCATCAGGCTGCCGGGCACCACTGCGTGCTGGTGACGGCATCGCCCAGCCTGTACACGGCGCCCTGGGCGCATGCCATGGGTTTTCGCGCGAGCATCGGCACGGAACTGGAGTTCGACCCGGAGGGCCGGGCCAGCGGGCGTTTCGACGGACTCAACTGCTGGGGTCCGGAAAAGGCCCGGCGCCTGCGCGAGTTGCTGGGCGGGCAGGCGCTGGACTACGCCTACGGCGACACCCGGGGGGACCGGGAAATGCTGGCCATGGCCCGCAGGGGCTGGCTGGTGGGACGGGGCAACGGCTGGGGCGAGCGCCTGCCCTCGCTGGAGCGGAGCCCGCGGCCGGACGGCAGCTAGCTGCTACGCCTGGCGACTGCCGCCCGCATCGCCTTTGCGCTCCTGCGCCAGGTCCGGCCAGCGACCCTCGCGCGCGGCGCGCAGCAGCATGGCGGCGCTGATGTCGGCGCCCGACGCGCCCCGGCGCCGCGCCCAGGGCCAGCGGCGCCGGGGCGCCAGCAAGGCGCAGGCGGGCTCGGAGGCGTCGCCGCGTATGCGGAAAAAGGCGAAAAATCTCTCCAGCAGATCGCGTGCCTCCGCGCCGCTCAGGCGCAGGTCCTGGAGCAGGCGGGTGGCGGGGCCGAGCTGGTGCCCGCGCGGGATCACCGCATGGCGGCAAAGGAAGGCGGCGATTTCGTTCCACAGGGGATCGTGCATGGGAATGCTCGCATGAAAAAGCCCGGTTCTGGGCGAAATGCCAGAATAAGCATGCTAGGAAACAATGCATGACCCGGGTGTTATCGTGGAATCGTCGAGCATTGCGGCCGGGGCGAAAAAACCTAGCATCCGTGAGGGCTTGCATCCCGGGGCGCGAACGGGGTGGCGTGGAGATGCCGGGCGAAAATACTCCGGGAATCGTGAATCACCGAGAAATCATCGGGGATTAACGGATTTTCCGGAAATGCCTGCATTACCATTTTCAAGAAATGGTTTGCAGGGGGTGCGAATATCGGCCTTTTCCCCGTACCGGCACCGAGGTGGCGATGTCTTCCGTATCCTGCTCGTTGAGCATTCCCACGCTGGAAGTTGGCGCCGAATCGGTGCGCCGCGCCTTGCAGGCGGCCCGCGTCGCTCCGCAATCACTGGCCGCGCACCCGGTGCCGTTGCGCGTCGTTCAGCAGGCCGCGCGCGAGGCCATCCGTGAACTGGCGGCCGCGCCGCGTCCCGAGCTCGCGCAGCGCGCGTGCCTGGTGCGTTTCGATCCGGGCGCCTGGCCGGCGCTGGACTTTTACCGCTGCGTGCTCAGCTGCGTGGCCGCGCATTGGCTGGGCGCCGGCCAGCCCTACGGCCTGCTCGAGCAGGGGCCGGGAGTGTTCCAGGCGGTCGAGCCCGGTAGCCGTGCGGCAGCGGGGCATCAACTCGGGAGCGAGGGGCGGTTCCATACCGAGCTGGCCGCGTTTCGCCCGGCCTTCCAGCCCGAGCTCGTGTCGTTGACCTGCTGCGCGAACCGCGTGCGCGGCGGGGTCGGCGTGGTCGATGCGGCCGAGGCTCTCGAGGCGTTGACTCCGGCGCTGCGCGAGGTCGCCCAGCAGGAGCGCTTTTGCCACGCGGTGGACGCGGCGCTGGGGGCCGCCTGCGCGGGCAGCAGCG
>DAIDHU010000406.1 GCA_027451915.1 Thiomonas sp.
CCCGCTGAGCCAGCGCCAGCGGGGGACGGGGCGCCGGAGCTGGCTCAGGCCAGCTGGCTCTGGGCGAACTTCCAGTTCGCCAGCTTGTCCAGGAAGGTGGTGACGAAGTCCGGGCGGCGGTTGCGGTAGTCCACGTAGTAGGCGTGCTCCCACATATCGACCGTCAGCAGCGGCTTGTCCCCGGAGGTCAGCGGAGTGGCGGCATTGCTGGTGTTGACGATGTCGACGCTGCCGTCGGCCTTGAGCACCAGCCAGGTCCAGCCGGAGCCGAAGTTGCCCACGGCCGACTTGTGGAAGGCCTCCTTGAAGGCGGCGAAACTGCCCCATTTGGCCTCGATCTTGGTGCGAAGCGCGCCGGTCGGCTCGCCGCCGCCCTCGGGGCTCAGGCAGTTCCAGAAGAAACTGTGGTTCCAGACCTGCGCGGCGTTGTTGAACACGCCGCCGGCCGGGGCCTTGCGAATGATGTCCTCCAGACCCAGGGACTCGAACTCGGTGCCCTTGATCAGGTTGTTCAGATTGGTCACGTAGGCCTGGTGGTGCTTGCCATGGTGAAACTCGAGGGTTTCCCGCGACATGTGGGGCGCCAGCGCGTCGAGGGCGAAGGGCAAGGCGGGGAGTTGATGTTGCATGAGGCGGCCTTTCGAGGTTGAGGGTTGAACAAAAGCACGCGCCGTCGCCCGGAGCGGCTCGGGGCGAGGCGCGACAGCGCGGATCGGTCGATTCTAGGAAGATTCAACCGGCCTTGTCGGCGCCGGCGCCGGCCAGCAGGGGGTGCGCGACCGCGCGCACCTCGGCCAGGCCCAGGCTCGCGGCATGCTCGGCCGTGGCCAGCACGATGGACTGGCCGGCGCGCAGCGCTCCCGCATCGCGCAGCACGGATCCGTCATCCTGCCAGGCCAGGCAGTAGCCGCGGCGCAGGGTGGCCGAGGGATCGAGGGCGCGCAGGCGGTCCTGCAGGCCCTGCACCCGTTGTTGCTGGTGCGCCAGGCGCTGCGCCACGCCCAGGCGCAGGCGCTGTTCCAGCCCCTGCAGCGCCGAGGCGCGCCGCTGCAGGTCCAGGCCCGGCAGCGCCTGCAGCCGGGCCCGCAGGAGTTGCAGGCGCTGGTGGCGGCGCTGCAGCGCGGCCAGCAGCGCCTGGCGGCGGCGTGCCTGCAGGTCGCGCAGATGAAGCCCGGCGTCGCGCAGGACCCGCGCCGGCGGCGGCAGGCGCAATTGCAGCCGGTCCATGCGCTGCTGCTCCCTCCCCAGGCGAACCTGCAGCGCGTGGCCGAGCGCGCGCGCGGCCCGGCCCAGCTGCTGCAGCAATTGCTCTCGCGCCGGCGCGCACATCTCGGCGGCGGCGGTGGGCGTGGGCGCGCGCATGTCGGCGGCGAAATCGGCGATGGTGAAATCGGTTTCGTGCCCCACCCCGCTGATCACCGGAATGCTCGACTGGGCCAGCCCGCGCGCCAGGCCTTCGTCGTTGAAGGCCCACAGGTCCTCCAGCGACCCTCCGCCGCGCACCAGCAACAACACGTCGACCTCGGCCCGCTGCTGCGCCGCGCGCAGCGCGCGCAGCAGCTCGGCCGGGGCCGCCGCCCCCTGCACGCTGGCCGGATACACGATCACCCGCAGCTGCGGGCTGCGGCGGCGCAGGGTGACCAGCACGTCGTGCAGCGCGGCGGCCTGCGGCGAGGTGATGATGCCCACGCTGCGCACCGCCTGGGGCAGCTCGCGCTTGCGCTGGGCCTCGAACAACCCCTCGGCGCGCAGCCGGGCCTTCAGGCGCAGGAACTGCTCCATCAGCGCGCCCTGCCCGAAGCGCCGCACCGACTCCACCTGCAGCTGCAGGTCGCCGCGGGGCTCGTACAGGCCTACCTGGGCCCGCAGCTCGACCTGCAGCCCGTCGCGCAACTCGAAATCCACCAGCGCGGCGCGCTGGCGGAACATCACGCAGCGCAATTGGGCACTCTCGTCGCGCAGCGCGAAATAGCAATGCCCGCTCGACGCCCGGGTGAAGCCGCTGATCTCTCCCTGCACGCTCACCACGCCGAAACGAGCCCATAGCGCATCGGCCAGGGCACGGGCCAGCGAGGCGACGCTCCAGGCCTCGCCGCCACGAGCTTCGCGCGGTGTGATCACCGCGCGAAAGCCGTGGCAAAGCCCTCGCACGAAGCAAGGCGGGCCGCGGCTTCGGGGGCAAGCTGTCCACACAGGCCAGCAAACACGCGGCTTGCCGGGGCATCCGCTCGCAAAGCCTTCTGACCCCGTGCAAGTAGTTGATTTTTCATCGTATTTCCATGTTCAAAAATTGGTCACAAGAAATCCGGGCCTTGATTTTGCGCGACTTGCGAAGCATCGCCCCGCCTTACCCACATTGTTATCCACAGTTTTTCGGGATAACCGCGGCTTGACGCCGAGGGCCACGCGCGCCGAGCGCATTACCATCCGGACCCAGGTCGTGCCGGCGCCGTGCGAGCGCGCGGTGCCGGGCGCGTGCAGGCCCATTGTCGATCTCCACGGGGTTCCATCTTGCTGAGCATTGTCGAAGCCGCGGGCTGGCCGATCTGGCCCTTGATCCTCTGTTCCATCACCGCCCTGGGCGTGGTGCTCGAGCGCCTGAGCAGCCTGCGCACCCCGCGGGTGATTCCCCCGCGCCTGCTGGACGAGGCCCTGGCGGTGTCGGCCACGGCCCTGCCCCCCGCCGACACGGTGGACAAGCTGGAGCGCAATTCCCCGCTGGGGGCCGTGCTGGCCGCCGGCTTCCGGGGCGCGCGCCGCCCCCATGCCAGCCCGGAGAGCCTGCGCGAGGACATGGAAAACGCCGGCCGCGCGGTCATGCACGGGCTGCAGCGCTACCTCAACGCACTGGGCACGGTGGCCTCCGCCGCGCCGCTGCTGGGACTGCTGGGCACGGTGGTGGGCCTGATCGAGATCTTCGGCTCCCAGACCGGCGGCGGCGGCAACCCGCTGCTGCTGGCGCACGGGATCTCGGTGGCTCTGTACAACACGGCCTTCGGACTGATCATCGCGGTCCCGTCCCTGATGTTCTACCGCTATTTCCGCGGACGGGTGGACGATTTCGGCATCGAACTCGTACAGGCGGCGCGCCGTCTGGCCACGCACCTGCAGCCCCACATCGAGTCCGGGCGCGCCACGCGCGGCTGACGGGAAGGCCCAGGCGATGAATTTCCAGCGTCCGCGCCCGGAGGAACCGGAGATCAACCTGATCCCGCTGATCGACGTGCTGCTGGTGGTGCTGATCTTCCTGATGATCACCACCACCTACTCCAAGTACACCGAGCTCAAGATCCAGTTGCCGGTGGCCGACGCCAGCGCGGCGAGGAAGCTGCCCGAAAGCGTGGTGGTGGGCGTCACCGCCGACGGCAGCTATGCCGTGGCGGGCCATGCGCTGCAAGGCCGCGACGTGCCCGCGCTGGTCCAGGCGCTGCGCGCCGCGGCCCAGGGGCGCAGCGATGTCACGCTGGTGATCAGCGCCGACGCCCGCAGCACCCAGCAGTCGGTGGTCAATGTGATGGAGGCCGCCCGCCTGCTGGGCATCAGCCGCCTGAGCTTCGCCACCCAGCGCAGCGGGTCGTGAACCAGGCCTCGTCCGGCTGGCCGCGCTGGTGGCTGCGCCGCGGCGCGCCGGCCTGCTGCCTGTTGCCGCTGGCCGCGCTGTTCGCAGGGGCGGCCGCGCTGCGACGGCTGGCCTGGCGCCGAGGCTGGCTGCGCGCATGGCGCGCCCCGGTGCCCGTGGTGGTGGTGGGCAATCTGACGGCTGGAGGAAGCGGCAAGACCCCCGTGGTGCAATTGCTCGCGCAGGCGCTGCGCGAGGCCGGGCGCCACCCCGGCATCGTCTCGCGCGGCTATGGCCGCCGTCGCGGCGCGGCCGAGCCCATGGCCGTGCACCCGGACACCCCGGCGCAGGACAGCGGCGACGAGCCGCTTTTGCTGCGCCGGCTGTGCGGCTGCCCGGTGTGGGTGGGCCGGGACCGCCCAGCCGCGGCCCGCGCGCTGCTGCGCGAGCACCCCGAGGTGGACGTGCTGCTCAGCGACGACGGTCTGCAGCACTACGCGCTGGCGCGCGACGTGGAGCTGGTGGTGCTCGACGCCCGAGGCGCCGGCAACGGCTGGCCGCTGCCGGCCGGACCGCTGCGCGAGCCCTGGTCGCGCCCGCGCGATGCCACGCTGGGGCCGCGTCCAGCGGTGGCGGAGCCCGCGAGCCCGGCTCGCCCCGGCTCGGCTGGCGCGGGCCCCTATTTCGAGTTGCGCCGCCACGCCGCGGATCTGCGCAACCTGGCGGACGGCCGCCGTCTGAGCCTGGCCGAGTTCCGGCGCGAGCATGCCGAGCTTCCAGTGTCGGCCGCGGCCGCCATCGGCAACCCCGGGCAGTTCTTCGACATGCTTCGCGACTCCGGGCTCGCGCTCGCGCGCACCGCATCGGCCCCGGATCACCGCGCCCTGCCCGAAAACCTGCTGCGCGAACTGCCGGGCGCGGTCGTACTGACCGAGAAGGACGCCCTAAAATGCGGCCTCGGACAACCCGGCCTGGAACGCCTGTGGGCCGTGGGACTGCGCTTGGAGGCGGACCCCGGCTTCGTTCCCTGGTTGCTGGCGCGCCTTGCGCGCGGCGCATGGAGCCCCCCTGATGGATTCACGTCTGCTTGACCTGCTGGTGTGCCCGGTGTGCAAGGGCCCGCTGCAGCACGAACGCGCTGCGCAGGAACTGATCTGCCCGCGCGACCGACTGGCCTTTCCCATCCGCGAGGGCATCGCGGTGATGCTGGTCGACCAGGCCCGCGACACCCTGGCAAGCGCCGGCGAGCCCGGCGCGCCCGGCGCGGCCACCCAGCCATGACGGGCGCCGGCCCCGTGCCGGCGGCGCAGGCGCGGCCGTTTTCGGTGCTGATTCCCGCGCGCCGCGCCTCGACGCGCCTGCCGGACAAGCCCCTGGCCGACATCGCGGGCCTGCCCATGGTCGTGCACGTGGCGCGGCGCGCCCTGGCCAGCGGCGCCGAGCAGGTGGCGGTGGCCACCGACGACGCGGCGATCGCCGAAGCCTGCGCCGCGCACGAGGTGCGCGCGCTGCTGACCTCGCCCCACCACGCCAGCGGCACCGACCGCATCGCCGAGGCGGCGGTCCGACTGGGGCTGGCCGAGGATTCGATCGTGGTCAATGTGCAGGGCGATGAGCCGCTGATCGAGCCGGCGCTGATCCGCGCCTGCGCGCTGCGCCTGCACGAGGACGCGCAGGCGCAGATGGCCACGGCCGCCCACCCGATCACCGAGGCGCAGTGGATCGCGGACCCCAATGTCGTGAAGGTCGTGCTGGACGCCCGGCAGCGCGCGCTGCTGTTCTCGCGCGCGCCCATTCCCTGGCGACGCGACCAGTACGCGGCCGGCGGCGCGCCCGGACTGCCGCGGCGCCTGCCCTTCCTGCGCCATGTGGGGATCTACGCCTTTCGCATGCACGCGTTGCGCGCCTTCTCCGAGCTGGCGCCCTGCGAGCTCGAGGCCGAGGAAGCGCTGGAGCAGTTGCGCGCGCTCTGGCACGGCTGGCGCATCGCGGTGCTGTGCGTGGAGCACGCGCCCGCGGCCGGCGTGGACACGCCTCAGGACCTGGAACGCGTGCGCCGCCTGCTGGGCCACGTCTGAGCCGCCCGCATCGGCGCCGGCGGCGCTGTCAGGGTGGCGCGAGGTGCGCGTGCTATTCTGGTCCAGGGCCCGCCCCCCAGGGCAGGCGGGCGCCTGCGTGCACCGCGCCGCGGGCGGCGCGCGCGGGCAGCGAAACCGAATCCTTCATTCCAACGAAAAGTTCCGGGAGTCTTCATGCGTTTGATCCTGCTGGGCGCACCTGGCGCAGGCAAAGGCACGCAAGCGGCTAGCTTGTGCGCGCGCTACAACATCCCCCAGATCTCCACCGGAGACATGCTGCGCGCCGCCGTCAAGGCGGGCACGCCGCTGGGCCTGCAGGCCAAGGCCGTGATGGACTCCGGGGCGCTGGTGTCCGACGACATCATCGTGGGACTGGTGCTCGAGCGCATCCGCCAGCCCGACTGCGCCGGGGGGTTCCTGTTCGACGGTTTCCCGCGCACCATCGCGCAGGCCGAGGCGCTGAAAAAGGGCGGCGTGGGCATCGACTACGTGCTCGAGTTCGACGTCCCCGACGAGGATATCGTGCAGCGCCTGAGCGGGCGCCGCGTGCATCCAGGCTCGGGCCGGGTCTATCACGTGCGCTACAACCCTCCCAAGGTCGAGGGCAAGGACGACGTCAGCGGCGAGGACCTGGTCCAGCGCGACGACGACCGCGAGGAGACCGTGCGCAAGCGCCTGAACGTGTACCACGAGCAGACGCGTCCGCTGGTCGACTATTACGCGAACTGGCAACACAGCGGGGACGCCGCGGCGCCCCGCCTGGTCCGCATCTCCGGGGTCGGAGCGGTGGACGAGGTGACCCGGCGCATCGCCGAGGCGCTGCGCTGATCCCGCAGCGCCTCGGCCGGCGCGCCGAACACGCGGCGGCACCGCCGCACAGGCCATGTCGCTGATTCCCGAGGACTTCATCCAGGAACTGCTCGGCCGCGTCGACATCGTCGAGGTGGTCGGGCGCTCGGTGCAGCTGAAAAAGGCCGGCACCAACTACAAGGGGCTGTGCCCCTTCCACACCGAGAAGTCCGCCTCCTTCACGGTCAGCCCTTCCAAGCAGTTCTACCACTGCTTCGGCTGCGGCGCGCACGGCAGCGCCATCGGTTTCCTCATGGAGCACTCCGGGATGAGCTTTCCCGACGCGGTGCGCGAACTGGCGCGCGACGCGGGCATGGAACTGCCCCAGCAGGAGGCCGACGAGGGCGAGCAGCGCCGTGCCGCCGAGCAGCGCAGCCACAAGGCGCGCCTGCGCGAGGTGCTGCAGCAGGCCGAAGCCTTCTACCGCGAACGCCTGCGTGCCAGCACGCGCGCCATCGACTACCTCAAGGGCCGCGGCCTGAGCGGGCGCTCGGCGGCGCGTTACGGACTGGGCTACGCCCCCGACGACTGGCAGGGTCTGGCCAAGGTGTTTCCCAACTACGAGGCCGACCTGCTGCTGCAGTCAGGCCTGGTGGTGGCACGCGATGCCCAGGGCCAGACCCTGGAGCCGGCCCAGGCGGCGCTGGCCACGGTGACGCGGCGCTACGACCGCCTGCGCGACCGCATCACCTTCCCCATCCGCAACGCGCAAGGGGAGATCATCGGCTTCGGCGGACGCGTGCTCGACCGCGGCGAGCCCAAGTACATCAACTCCCCCGAGACCGAACTCTTCCACAAGGGCGAGGAGCTGTATGGTCTGTTCGAGGCGCGCCAGGCCATCCAGCGCCACGGGCAGGTGCTGGTGGTCGAGGGCTACCTGGACGTGATCGCGCTGGCCCAGCACGGCGTCGAGCATGCGGTGGCCACGCTGGGCACCGCATGCACGCCGGAGCATGTGCGCAAGCTGTTCCGCTACTGCGCCCAGATCGTGTTCTCCTTCGACGGCGACGCGGCCGGGCGCCGCGCGGCCGCGCGGGCGATGCAGTCCGCGCTGCCGGCGCTGAGCGACGAGCGCTCGGTGAAGTTCCTGTTCCTGCCTGCCGAGCACGATCCCGACAGTTTCGTGCGCGCATTGGGCGCCGACGCCTTCGAGCGCGAAATCGCGCGCGCCCGCCCGCTGTCCGTGTTCCTGCTGGACCATGTGGGAGAGGGCCTGGCGCTGGACACCGCGGAGGGGCGGGCCCAGGCGATCGCGCGTTCGCGGGAGCTGCTGGCTTCGATCCCGGAGTCCGCGCTGAAGGGCCAGATCCTGCAC
>DAIDHU010000407.1 GCA_027451915.1 Thiomonas sp.
GCGCGGCGCGACAGCACCACGTTGTTGCGCTTGCGGTCGAGCTTGATGACCTTGAATTCCAGGGTCTTGCCCTCGAAGGGCGTGGTGTCCTTGACCGGGCGCGTGTCGAGCAGCGAGCCGGGCAGGAAGGCGCGGATGCCGTTGATCATCACGGTCAGGCCGCCCTTGACCTTGCCGGTGACGGTTCCGCTGACGAATTCGCCCGACTCCAGCGCCTTCTCCAGGGACATCCAAGAGGCCAGGCGCTTGGCCTTGTCGCGCGACAGCATGGTGTCGCCGTAGCCGTTTTCCAGCGCGTCGATGGCCACCGAGACGAAGTCGCCCACCTGGACCTCGACCTCGCCGTGGTCGTTCTTGAATTCCTCGATCGGGATGTACGCGTCGGACTTCAGCCCGGCGTTGACAATCACGAAGTTGGGGTCGACACCGACGACCTCGGCGGTGATGACCTCACCGGTGCGCATGTCGCGCGTCTTGAGCGATTCCTCGAACAGGGCGGCGAAGGATTCGCCAGACGTGCTGGCGCTGGGGTTGACAGACATGGATGACTTTCTCGTCCGCGGGCGGCCCCGCGGGGTTCGTGGCAAGGCCTGGGCACGCGCCTTGCGCGCCGTGCTCAGGTACGTTCGCGCCACCACTGCAACACGCGTGCCACCGTCTGTTCGACGTCCAGCTCCGCGTTGTCCAGGGGCAACGCATCCTGCGCGGCCGCCATCGCCGCGACGCTGCGCGAGGCGTCGCGCGCGTCGCGCGATTCAAGGTCGCGCAAAACATCTTGTAGTGTAGTCGAAATGCCCTGGGAAATCAATTGCTTAACCCGGCGCTCGGCGCGCGTGCGCGCGCTGGCCACGAGGAACACCTTCAGGCGGGCGTCTGGAAACACCACCGTGCCCATGTCCCGGCCGTCGGCGACCAGGCCCGGGGCGCGGCGCTGCGCGCGCTGCAGGCCCAGCAGGGCCTCGCGCAGGCGAGGCAGCGGCGCGATGGTCGAGGCGGCGTTGCCCACCTGCTCGCTGCGCAGCTCGCGGCTGACGTCGACTCCGTCCAGCAGCACGGCGCCGTCGCGCCAGGCCACCGGCAGGCGTCGCGCCAGTTCGCTCAGGCGGGGCTCGTCGTCCAGCGCCACGCCCAGGCGCATGGCCCACAGCGCGGTGGCGCGGTACAGGCTGCCCGAGTCCAGCACGTGCCAGCCCAGGCGCTCGGCCAGGCGGGCCGCCAGGGTGCCCTTGCCGGAGGCGGTGGGGCCGTCGATGGCCAGCACCGGCACCGGCCGCGCCACCCGCGCGAAGGCCTCGAAATACCCGGGAAAGGTCTTGCCCACGCAGGCCGGATCCTCGATGCGCAGATCGACCGGGCCGAAACTGGCCAGCGAGAAGCACATGGCCATGCGGTGGTCGTCATAGGTGGCGATGCTGGCGCCCTGCCAGTCGGCGTCGGCCAGCGGCCACACGCGCATCCAGTCCTCTCCGGCCTCGACCCGCGCGCCCAGTTTGGCCAGCTCGGTGCGCATCGCGTGGATGCGGTCGGTTTCCTTCACCCGCCAGCTTCCGATGCCCCGCAGCAGGGTAGGGGCGTCGGCGAACAGCGCCGTCACCGCCAGGGTCATGGCCGCGTCCGGGATGGCCACGCAATCGATCTCGCCGCCGTGCAGGCGGTCGCGCCCGTGGCGCAGCCCGCGCGCCTCGATCCAGCCTTCGCCCCAGGCGATGTCGGCGCCCAGGCGCTCCAGCACGCGGGCGAATTCCACGTCGCCCTGCAGGCTGGTGGCGTCCACGCCGAGCACCCGCACCGGCCCGCCCTGGCCATGCAGGCCGCCGAGCGTGCCGGCGGCCAGGAAATAGGAAGCCGAGGAGGCGTCGCCCTCCACCTGCAGGCGGCGCGGGCTGCGCAGCCGGCTGCCGGCCGGAACCACGAAGCGCTGCCAGTCGTGGTTGCGCACCCGCACGCCGAATCGCTCCAGCAGTGCCAGGGTGAGGGCCACGTAGGGCCGGGAGATCAGCGTGCCCTCGACCTGCACCTCGATGTCGCGGTCCCCCGAAAGCAGCGGCAACGCCAGCAGCAGGGCGCTGAGAAACTGGCTGGACACGTCGCCGCGCACCCGCAGCGGCGCCTCGATGCGCGGGTGGCCGCTGCCGATGCGCAGCGGGGGGTAACCGGGCTGGCCGAGATAGTCGACGGCGCAGCCCATGGCGCGCAGCGCATCGCCCAGATCGCCGATCGGGCGCTCGTGCATGCGCGGCACGCCCCGCAGCACGTAGTCGCCGCCCAGCACGGCCAGCGCGGCGGTCAGCGGACGTACCGCGGTGCCCGCGTTGCCGAGGAACAATTCGGCGGGTCCGCGCTCCAGGCGCGCGCCGCAGCCGTGCACGACCACCGGGTCGTCCTGCTCGCCGGCGCGCCCGTCCACGCGCACGCCCAGGGTGCGCAGCGCCTGCAGCATCACGCGCGTGTCGTCCGAATCCAGCAGCCCCGGCAATTCGACCGGGCCTTCGGCCAGCGCCGCCAGCAGCAGCACCCGGTTGGAAATGCTTTTCGAGCCGGGCAGGCGCACGCTTCCGGCGGCACCGATCAGGGGCGGGAGATCCAGGGTTTCAGGGTACGTCATCGGCGGGAGTGGGGGAGGCCCAGTCCCGGCGCGACTGACTGGCCTGTCGGATGAGGGATTCGAGCACGGTCCAGTTTCCCTGGCGCAATTGCGCCTCGAAACCCGCGAGCGCCTGCTTGAACATCTGCAATTGTTGCAGCACTTCGGCCGAATTGGCCTGGAACACATCGCGCCACATCGTGGGGTCGCTGGCCGCGATGCGGGTGAAGTCGCGAAACCCGGGGCCTGCGAGCTGCAGGAAACTCGAACCCTGCGGCTGGCGCGCGACGGCATAGACAAAGGCAAAGGCCAGCAGGTGGGGCAGGTGGCTGACGGCGGCGAAGGCGGCGTCATGCTCCTGCGGGCCCATGACCGAGACCACTCCGCCCAGGGCTTCCCAGACCTGGGTGGCCGCATCCACGAAGCGGGAAGGGTTGCTCTCCAGCGGCGTGACCACCACGCGGCGCCCGTCGAACAGGTCCACCTGCGCGTGCTGCACGCCGCTGCGCTCGCTGCCGGCGATGGGGTGGCAGGGCACGAACTGGCGCGCCGCTTCGCCCAGCGTGTGCTGCGCCGCCTCGGCCACGTCCGCCTTGGTGCTGCCCACGTCCAGGAGCAGCGCGCTGTCGGCCAGGCCCAGGCGGATCTGGCGCAGCAGCGGGCCGATGGCCGCCACCGGCACCGCCAGCACCACCAGATCGGCGCCGGTGGCCGCCTGCAGCGCCGAATCGGCCCCGCGATCGATCACGCCGGCCTTGATCGCGGCCTGGATGGTCGACGGCGACTTGCTGTAGCCCACCACCTCCTGCGCCAGCGCGGCGCGCTTGGCTGCCAGCGCGAAGGATCCGCCGAGCAGGCCCACGCCGAGCACGGCGAGGCG
>DAIDHU010000408.1 GCA_027451915.1 Thiomonas sp.
CTGCGCGCGCGGCGAGTTCCTGCTCCTGCTCAACAACGACACCGCCGCGCTGCACGAGGACTGGCTGGACGAACTCATGGCCCACGCGGTGCGGCCCGACGTGGGCGCGGTGGGCGCCAAGCTGCTGTTCCCGGACGGCAAGATCCAGCACGCCGGGGTGATCCTGGGCGTGCGCGGGCCCGCGGAGCACCCTTTCCTGGGGCGGGCGCCGGAGGATCGCGGCTACTTCGGGCGCGCGCAGCTGGTCCAGGATCTCAGCGCCGTCACCGGAGCCTGCCTGCTGGTGCGCAAGAGCCTGTACGAGCAGCTCGGCGGCCTGGACGAGAAGGCCTTCAAGGTCTCCTACAACGACATCGACCTGTGCCTGCGCGTGCGAGCCGCCGGGCTGCGCGTGGTGTTCACCCCCTACGCGCTGATGATGCACGAAGGATCGGCCAGCCAGCGCGGCAAGGTCGAGGAGAAGCCCGACGAGGCCAAGCAGAAACGCTTCGCCTCCGAGCGCGATGCCATGTACGACAAGTGGCTGCCGGTGCTGGCCCGCGACCCGGCCTACAACCGGCACCTCAGCCTGGCCACCACCGAATTCCTGCTCGACGACCAGGCGCCGCTGGCCTGGGACCCCGAATGGCGCCCGCGCCCGCGCATCCTGGTGCACCCGGCCGATCGCGAGGGCTGCGGCGAGTACCGCATCATTTCCCCGATGCGCGCGCTCAACCGGGCCGGTCTGGCGCAGGGCTGGGAAACCATGCGCCTGTTCCAGGCGCCTGAAATGCAGCGCATCGACGCCGACAGCCTGGTGGTGCAACGCCAGATGGAATGGCCGCAGATCGAGGCCCTGGAACGCAACGCGCGCCTCATGCGGGCCTTCCGGGTGTTCGAGATCGACGACCTGATCACCAACCTGCCGGTCAAGAGCGTGCACCGCGCGCATATCCACAAGGACATCGCCAAGCGCTTCCGCAAGGCCGCGGGACTGTGCCACCGCCTGGTGGTGGCCACCGAGCCGCTGGCCAAGGCCTATGCCGGATTCAGCGACGAGGTGCTGGTGTGCCCCAACTACCTGGAGCGCGCCCGCTGGGGCGGGCTGCGGCCGGCCCGGGCCGAGCGCAAGCGCCTGCGCGTGGGCTGGGCCGGAGGCGTGGGCCACAGCGGAGACCTCGAGCTCATCGTGGAGGTGGTGCGCCAGACCGCCACGCTGGTGGACTGGGTGTTCTTCGGCCTGTGCCCCCCCGAGCTCAAGGACGTGGTGCGGGAATTCCATCCCGGAATCCCGCTGGACCAGTACGCGCCCAAGCTGGCCGAGCTGGACCTGGACCTGGCGGTGGCGCCGCTGGAACACAATGCCTTCAACGAGGCCAAGAGTCATCTGCGCCTGCTGGAATACGGGGTGCTGGGCTATCCGGTGATCTGCTCGGACATCACGCCCTACCAGGGAGACTTCCCCGTGGTGCGCGTGCCCAACCGTTTCCGCGACTGGGTGCGGGCCATCCAGGACGCGGTGGGCGAGCCCCGGGCGCTGCGCGCCCAGGGCGATGCGCTGCGCGAAAAGGTGCTCGCGAACTGGATGCTCGAGGACCACCTGGACATGTGGATGCGCGCCTGGACGCGCTGATGCGCGCTGGCCGTCGGAAGGGGACCGAGGCATCGAAACCGGCGCATGGTTCGCGGCCCCCTGGGCCTGCTAGCATCCTCAGGCATCCGCGGCTCGCCGCACGAGCAGCCTGTACAGCCAGCAATCCCCGATGGAATCCACCACGACTCCTGCATCCGCGCCCGCCGATGCCGCGCCCGGCGAGAACTACGCGCACATCGCCCGCCAGCCGATCCTGGACCGTCAGCAGCACATCATCGGCTACGAACTGCTGGCGCGTGAAAGCGCCAGCAGCACGCAGGCGCCGACCCAGCACACCCGTGCGTCCGACACCGCGCTGCTGTTCCACGCGCTGTCGAGCATCTCCACCGAGAACCTGTTCGGCGACAAGCTGGCGTTCATCAACGTGCGCCTCGAGGACCTGGACGGCGAGCACCTGGAAATCGTGTTCCCCGAGCGCATCGTGCTGGAGCTTCCGCGTGCCGCGGGCGATGACGCCGCGCTGATCGCCGAGGCCGCGGCGGCGATGCAGTCGCTGCGCGACAAGGGATTCCGCCTCGCCGCCGGCGTGCACGCGCTGACCGCCCCCTACACGGCATGGCTGCCGCTGCTGAGCTACGTGCAGATCGACGTGCAGGCCTTGCCGGCGGGCGTGCTGCCCATGCTGGTCAAGCGCCTGGGCGCGTTTCCCAAGCTGCAGATGCTCGCCGAGAAGGTCGAGACCCAGGAGAATTTCAAGGAGTACTTCGACGCCGGCCTGCACCTGTTCCAGGGCTATTACTTCGCGCGTCCGCAGACGGTCAGCGCGAAGGTGGTCAACCCCGCCTACGCGACCGTGCTGCGTCTCATCGACCTGGTCAACAAGCATGCGGAGGTGCCGGCCATCGAGCAAGTGCTCAAGCAGGACCCCACGCTGTCGTTCAAGCTGCTGCGCTACATCAATTCCTCGGGTTTCGGGCTCATGACCGAGATCACCTCCTTCCGTCATGCGGTGGTGATCCTGGGGTACAAGAAGCTGCTGCGCTGGCTGGTGCTGCTGCTGGCGATCACCCCGGGCAGCAGCGCGGCGTCGAGCCAGGCGCGCGTGGCGATCACCCGCGGACGCATGCTGGAACTGCTGGCGCAGGCGCAGATGTCCGCGGCGGACTGCGACAACGCCTTCGTGGTCGGCGTGTTCTCCATGCTCGACGTCATGCTGGGGGTGCCGCTGGAGCGCGCGCTGCAGGAGATTTCGCTGGCCGATCCGGTGATGCAGGCCTTGCGCGACCGGCAGGGCCCCTTCGGGCCCTACCTGCGCATCGTGCTGGCCTGCGAGCGCGAGGACTGGGACGAGATCGACCTGCATGCCGGCCTGCTGGGCCTGAGCCAGCGCGCCGTCGCCCTGGCCCACCTGGAAGCCCTGGCCTGGGCGGAGAACCTGGGGCTCTGAGATCGGGGCGGGCGCCAGCGCGCGTCCGGCCGCGAAGGCGGCCGGCCGACAAGGACCCGACAGCGCATGCGAGAAATCGTCAACACCCTGTTCCAGGACGGGTTCCGCGTGGCCGCGCGCGCCCACCATACCCTCGAGCGCCTGCAGCGCGGGCGCGAGATCCTGGGCGTGATCGTGCCCGGCGAGGAACACGAGCACATGTCCATGCTGCTGCACGTCGACCCCGACGAGCAGTTCCTGATCATCGACGAGCTCAACCCGGCACGCCTCGCCTCCCTGCGGGCCGGGGAGGAACTGCTGTGCCTGGGTCGCGC
>DAIDHU010000409.1 GCA_027451915.1 Thiomonas sp.
CACGACTCCGTCCAGATTCTCACCACCCTGCGCCGCCTGATCTCCGAGGGGCACTATGCGCCGGGCACGCGGATGGCCGAGATTCCGGTGGCCGAGCAGCTCGGCGTCTCGCGCACCCCGGTTCGCCTGGCCTTCCGCACCCTGGAGCAGGAGGGGCTGCTGGAGAAGGCCGGCGCGCGCGGCTATGTGGTGCGGCGCTTTTCCGAGCAGGACGTGATGTGCGGGCTGGAAGTCCGCGGCGTGCTGGAAGGCCTGGCCGCGCGGCGCCTGGGCGAGCAGGGCCTGCCTGCGTCCACGCGGCAGCTGCTGCGCGACTGCGTGGAGCAGGGCGCGCAGTTGCTGGCCGCGGGCGAGCTGGGGCACGGGGCCATCGCCGGCTGGAGCGAGATCAACGCCCGCTTCCACCATGCCATCATCGACGCCAGCGCCAGCCGCGCCATCGCCGACGCCATCGCCCGCAACGACCATCTGCCCTTCGCGTCCTCCGACTCCATCATCATCGACACCTCGCGCCTGGCGCAGGAATACGAGAAGCTGCGCGTCGCCCAGCTGCAGCACTCGCTGGTGCTCGATGCGCTGCTCGCCGGCGAAGCCGCGCGCGCCGAAATGCTGATGCGCGAGCACGCCTACATCGGCCTGCGCTACGGCCGCCTGCTCGGCCTGCACACTCCTGTCTGAATTCCTTCCACCCGTCATGAGCCATCCCGAAGCCGAAATCACCCTGCGCCTGGTCGCCAAGCGCCTGGCCGCCGAAGACATCTGCGCCCTCGAACTGCGCCATCCCGAGGGCGCGGCGCTGCCGCCCTTCAGCGCCGGCGCGCACATCGACCTGCACCTGGGCGACGGCCTGGTGCGCCAGTATTCGCTGGCCGGCGACCCGGCCGACACCTCCCACTATCTGCTGGGCGTGCTGCGCGAGCCCGCCTCGCGTGGAGGCTCGCTGGCCGTGCACGACAGGCTGCGCGAAGGCGAGCTGCTGGGCGCCAGCCTGCCGCGCAACCATTTCCCGCTGGATCCGCGGGCCTCGCACCACCTGCTGCTGGCCGGGGGCATCGGCATCACGCCGCTGCTGAGCATGGCCGAGCAACTGCACCGCGAAGCACGCGGATTCGCGTTGCACTACTGCACGCGCTCGGCCACGCGCACGGCCTTCGCGCAGCGCCTGCGCGAGGCGCCCTGGGCCGAGCGGGTCCACCTGCACCACGACGACGCGCCGCCGTCGCAGCGCCTGGACCTGCCCGGCGTGCTGGCGCGCGCGCCGCAGGCGGCGCACCTGTGCGTGTGCGGCCCACGCGGTTTCATCGACTGGGTGCTGCAGGGCGCGCGCGAGGCGGGCTGGGAGGAATCCCGCCTGCACCGCGAGTACTTCGCCGCCGCCGAGGGCGCGCCCGCCGCGGGCGGCGCCTTCGAGGTGGAGCTGGGCTCCAGCGGGCGCGTGGTGCGGGTGGAGCCGGCGCAGACCATCGTGCAGGCACTGGCTGCCGCCGGCGTGGACCTGCCCACCTCCTGCGAGCAGGGCGTATGCGGCACCTGCCTGACCCGGGTGCTATCAGGCACGCCCGATCATCGCGACTCCTACCTCACCGAGGAGGAACGCGCCCGCAACGACCAGATGCTGCCCTGCTGCTCGCGCGCGCTCAGCCCCCGGCTGGTGCTGGAGCTGTAGGGCCCGCGAACCCCATGCCGCGGCTCAGCTGGCGGGCTTCGGGCCCAGCCCGAGCAGGCGCATCGCGTTGGTCTTGAGAATCGGCTCGCGCACCTCGGGGCGGAACCCCGCCTGCTCGAAGTCCTTCATCCAGCGCTCGGGGGTGATGAGGGGGAAATCGGAGCCGAACAGCACGCGGTCCCTGAGCAGGGTGTTGGCGTACTGCACCAGCTGTTGCGGGAAATAGCGCGGGCTCCAGCCCGACAGGTCCAGCCAGACATTGGGCTTGTGCATGGCCACCGACAGCGCCTCGTCCTGCCAGGGCCAGGAAGGATGCGCGATGACGATTTGCATGTCGGGGAAGTCGATGGCCACGTCGTCCAGGTGCATCGGATTGGAGTACTCCAGGCGCAGCCCCCCGCCGCAGCGCATGCCGCTGCCGATGCCCGAGTGCCCGCTGTGGAAAATCGCCGGCAGGCGGTGCTCGGCGATCACCTCGTAGATGGGCCAGGCCATGCGGTCGTAGGGGTGGAAGCCCTGCACCGTGGGGTGGAACTTGAAGCCCTTGACCCCATAGTCCTCGACCAGGCGCCGCGCTTCGCGTGCGCCCATGCGGCCCTTGTGGGGATCGATGCTGGCGAAGGCGATGAGAATGTCCGGGT
>DAIDHU010000410.1 GCA_027451915.1 Thiomonas sp.
TGTCCAGGACCGCGCGCACCTCGCGTTCGATGCGCTGCGGCGGCGCGAACAAGACCGCCGGGTCCAGATTGCCCTGCAGTGCCACGCGCTTGCCCACCAGTTCGCGCGCCCGGGCCAGGTTGACGGTCCAGTCCACCCCCAGCGCATCCGCGCCGGACTCGCTCATCTCGCGCAGCCAGGGCCCGCCGCCCTTGGTGAACAGGATCGCCGGGACACGCCGTCCCTCGTGCTCGCGACGCAGCGCGCCCAGCACCAGCCGGCTGTATTGCAGGGAGAATTCCTGGAAGGCGCCGTCGGCCAGTGCCCCGCCCCAGGAATCGAACACCATCACGGCCTGCGCGCCGGCCTCGATCTGGGCGTTCAGGTAGGCGGCCACCGCCTGCGCGTTGATGCGCAGGATATGGTGCATCAGGTCCGGGCGGGAATACATCAAGGTCTTGGTCTGGCGCCAGTCGTCGCTGCCCTGGCCCTCGACCATGTAGCAGGCCAGGGTCCACGGGCTGCCGGCGAAGCCGATCAGGGGCACGCGCTGCACGCCGTCGCGGGTGAGCGCGCGGCGGATCTGCGAAACGGCATCGAACACGTAGCGCAGGCGTTCCAGCTCGGGCACCTGCAGGGCCCGGATCTGCGCCTCGGTGCGCAGCGCATGTTCGAAGCGCGGCCCTTCGCCGGCGGCGAAACGCAGCCCCAGGCCCATGGCGTCGGGCACGGTGAGGATGTCGGAGAACAGGATCGCCGCATCCAGGCTCCAGCGCTCCAGGGGCTGCAGCGTCACCTCGGTGGCCAGATCCGGACTGGTGGCCAGCCCCAGGAAACTGCCCGCGCGCGAGCGTGTCGCGTTGTATTCGGGCAGGTAACGCCCGGCCTGGCGCATCAGCCACACGGGGGTGAATTCGGTGGGCTGGCGCAACAGCGCCCGCAGGAAGGTGTCGTTCGCGATCGTGCTCATCAAGGTATTGTCGCAAAGCCCGAGGCTTGCACGGCCGCGGCGGTTTATGCAATCAACTTGCATTATGATCCACGCTCCCGACACCAGGCTCGCACCGCATGGCCACCGCGCTTGCCCTCGACCCCGAAGCCGAAGCCGTCCCAGCTGTGCTGGCCCGGGGCCTGTGCCTCGCGCGCGGGGCGCGCGAAGTGCTGGCCGAGCTCGAGTTGCGCATCGCGCCGGGCCAGGTGGTGGGGCTGTTCGGCAGCAACGGGGCCGGCAAGACCTCGCTGCTGCAGGCGCTGGCCGGGCTGCTGCCGGTGCGCCAGGGCGAGTTGCGCCTGTTCGGCGGCACGCCCGCGCAGGCGCGGCGCAGCATCGGCTATGTGGCGCAGGCAGTGCCCGACGGTGCCTACGCGCGCCTGCGCGTCCGTGATTTCGTGGCCTGTGCCTGGCGGGGTGAGCTCTGGGGCCTGGGCCTGTCGCCGGCCCTGCGCGCACGACGCGCCGACGCCGTGGACAGGGCCCTCGAGGCGGCGGCCGCCGCGCACCTGGCGCAGCGCGGCATGGACGAACTCTCGGGCGGCGAGCGCCAGCGCGTGTGCATCGCCCAGGCCCTGGTGAACCCGGTGCGCATGCTGCTGCTCGACGAGCCGCTGGCCAACCTCGACCCGCGCTCCCAGCGCGGCGTGCTCGAACTGGTGCGCGAGTTGCGCGAGCGGCAGGGCCTGACCGTGCTGCTCAGCGCGCACGACATCAACCCGCTGCTGGGGGTGATGGACCGCGTGCTGTACCTGGCGGGCGGACGCGGGCGCCTGGGCGGCGTGGACGAAGTCATCGAGCCCGTCACGCTCAGCGCCTTGTACGGCCTGCCCATGCGGGTGGCGCGCCACGACGGCTACCTGTTCATCCACCCGTCGCGCGGCTTCATGGCGGAAGAAGGGGGGCATTGCCACCACGGCGACGCCGACTCCGCGAGCGCGCGGGGCCAGGGCCACGAGCATCCGCACGAGCACGAGCCCGGGCGCGGCCCGGCCCGCCACCCCGCGGGGGATGCGCCGTGATCCTCGGGCTCGACTACGCCTTCATGCGCCAGGCCCTGCTGGCCTCCGGCAGCATCGGCGCTGCCGCCGCGGCCGTGGGCTATTTCGTCACCCTGCGGCGCCAGACCTTCGCCGCCCACGCGCTGTCGCACATCGGATTCGCCGGCGCCGCCGGCGCCATCGTGCTCGGCCTGAGCCCTTACCTGGGGCTGTTCACCTTCACGCTGGCGGCGGGCGTGGCGCTGGCCCTGGCCGGCCGGCGCCTGCGCCAGCGCGACGTGGGCATCGGCATGGTGCTGATGTTCGCGCTGGGCCTGGGGGTGCTGTTCCTCAGCCTGTACACACGCAACGCGCAGTCGGCCATGAGTATTCTCTTTGGCAGCATCGTGGGAATCAGCGCCGGGCAGGCGCGCCTGTCCCTGCTGGTGGCGGCCGGCGCCCTGCTCGGCCTGGCGCTGGTGTACCGGCCCCTGTGCCTGGCCAGCCTGAACCCCGACATGGCGCGTACCCGCGGCGTGCCGGTGAACCTGCTCGACCTGCTGTTCGCACTGCTGCTGGCGGCCGCCGTGGCCGTGGCCGTGCCGGTGATCGGCGCGCTGTTGATTTTCGCCTTCCTGGTCGGCCCGCCCGCCGCGGCCCAGGCGCTGACCCGCCGGCTGGGCCCTGGCGTGCTGCTGTCCATGCTGCTGGGCCTGGCCATCGCCTGGGCGGGCCTGGAAGCCTCCTACGCCATCGGCTGGCCCGCCAGCACCTGGATCGCGGCGCTCAGCTTCGCGCTGTACCTGGGGGCGCAGGCCTGGCGCGCGTGGCGCGAGAGCCTGCGTTGATGCGGCGCAGCATGGCCGCCACGAATCCAAGGCGCGATTCGCGCTCTGGTGTCTAATATCGGTCTGGAACGTTCCGTGCCGGGGCCACCACCCTGCCGGCACGGCGGCGCCGCGCCGGCGCCCCTTGGGACACGATCTGTCCCGACCATTCATAAGAGATCGAAACCCTGGAGATTCGCATGCAGCAGCCCCATCTGCCGGCGGGCGTGACCATCACGGCGCCGCACAACCCCGAATTCGATTCCGTTCTCAGCGCCGAGGCGCTGGGCTTCGTCGCCAGCCTGCACCGGCGCTTCGAGGCACGGCGCCAGCAACTGCTGGCCGCGCGGGTCGAGCGCGCCAAGCGCCTGGACGCCGGCGAACGCCCCGACTTCCTGGCCGAGACCCGCTCGGTGCGCGAAGGCGACTGGCGCATCGCGCCGGTGCCGCCGGCGCTGCAGACCCGCCGCGTGGAAATCACCGGCCCGGTGGATCGCAAGATGATCATCAACGCGTTCAACTCGGGGGCCGACAGCTACATGGCCGACTTCGAGGACGCCAACACCCCGAACTGGGACAACCAGATCCGCGGCCAGCTCAACCTGTCGCAGGCGGTGCGCCGCGAGATCGTGCTGGAGCAGAACGGCAAGACCTACCGCCTGAACGACAAGATCGCCGTGCTGCAGGTGCGCCCGCGCGGCTGGCACCTGGACGAGAAGCACGTGCTGGTCGACGGCCAGCGCGTCAGCGGCGGCCTGTTCGACTTCGGCCTGTTCCTGTTCCACAACGCGCGCGAGCAGCTGGCGCGCGGGGCGGGCCCGTATTTCTACCTGCCCAAGATGGAGAGCCATCTGGAAGCCCGGCTGTGGAACGACGTGTTCGTCGCCGCGCAGGAGGCGCTGGGCCTGCCCCGCGGCACCATCAAGGCCACCGTGCTGGTGGAGACCATCACCGCGGCCTTCGAGATGGACGAGATCCTGTACGAACTCCGCGAACACAGCGCCGGGCTCAACGCCGGGCGCTGGGACTACATTTTCAGCGCCATCAAGAAGTTCAAGAGCGACCGCGATTTCTGCCTCGCCGACCGCGCGCTGATCACCATGACCGCGCCCTTCATGCGTGCCTACGCGCTGCTGCTGCTCAAGACCTGCCACCATCGCGGGGCCCCCGCCATCGGGGGCATGAGCGCGCTGATCCCGATCAAGAACGATCCGGAGAAGAACGCCAAGGCCATGGAGGGCATCCGCGCCGACAAGCGCCGCGACGCCACCGATGGCTACGACGGCGGCTGGGTGGCCCACCCGGGGCTGGTGGGCCCGGCGATGGAGGAATTCGTGGCCGTGCTCGGCGACAAGCCGAACCAGTTCGCCAAGACCCGCGAGGACGTGCAGGTCAGCGCGTCCGACCTGCTGGATTTCCGTCCGGAATCGCCCATCACCGAGGCCGGCCTGCGCAACAACGTCAACGTGGGCATTCATTACCTGGGCGCCTGGCTGGCCGGCAGCGGCGCCGTGCCGATCCACAACCTGATGGAAGACGCCGCCACGGCCGAGATCTCGCGCAGCCAGGTCTGGCAGTGGATCCACAGCCCCAAGGGCGTGCTGGACGACGGCCGCAAGGTCAGCGCCGAGATGGTGCGCGCGCTGATCCCCGAGGAACTGGCCAAGGTCAAGGCCACGGGGGCCGAAGGCCAGTTCGACAAGGCGGCCCGGATTTTCGAGCACATGGCCACGTCGAAGGAATTCGTCGAATTCCTGACCCTTCCGTTGTACGAGGAACTCGGCTGATCGGCCACACGACCTGAGCAAGCCGCTGGTCTCGGCGCTGGCCGCTGAAAGACACATCCGGTCGGCATGGCTGTACGGCCGCGTCGCGCGTGGCACGGATGAGCCCCGCAGCGACA
>DAIDHU010000411.1 GCA_027451915.1 Thiomonas sp.
GAGGCCTGCGGACTCACCAGGAAGCCTACCGCATGCGCGATGTCCTGCGGTTGACCCAGGCGCCCCAGGGGAATGCGCCCGAGCAGCGCCTGCGTGGTCTGCTCGTCGAGCGCCCGGGTCATGTCGGTATCGATGAAACCGGGAGCGACGCAGTTGACGGTGATGTTGCGGCTCCCCAGTTCCTGGGCCAGCGCCCGCGTCATGCCGGCCACGCCGGCCTTGGCGGCGGCGTAGTTGGCCTGGCCCGGGTTTCCGCTGGCCCCCACCACCGAGGTGATGTTGACAATGCGCCCGGTGCGCTGCTTCATCATCGGACGGATCACGGCCCGGCACAAGCGGAAAACCGAGCTCAGGTTGGTGTCGATCACGGCCGCCCAATCCTCGTCGCGCATGCGCAGCGCCAGGGTGTCCCGGGTGATGCCGGCGTTGTTGACCAGCACCTGCAGGCCGCCGCGCTCCTTGACGATGCGATCCACCAGCGCCTCGGCCGCCGCGGCATCGTTGACGTCCAGCACCACGCCCTGGCCGCCGGATCCCAGCGCCTCCTGGATGCGTGCCGCACCGGCTTCGCTGGTGGCGGTACCCACCACCCAGGCACCCATGTGCTGGAGTTGCGCGGCGATGGCCTGGCCGATGCCGCGCGTGGCCCCGGTGACCAGCGCGGTCTGGCCGGCCAGCGGCGCTGCGGATGCGTTCATTGCAGATTCCCCTTGATGGTATGCGCGCTGTCGAGGTCGACCAGCGCATGGCTGAGCAGGGCGGGATCGATGCGCCGGCTGAGTCCGGCGAGCACCTTGCCCGGCCCGCACTCGACGATATCCGTGCAGCCGGCGTCGCGCAGGGCCTGCACGCACTCAACCCAGCGCACGGGACCGGCGGCCTGCGCCGCCAGCGCGCCGCGGATGCCCGCCGCATCGGCGTGGCGCGCAACGTCCACGTTGTGGATCACCGGAACTCGCGGCGCCTTCAACGGCACCCCGGCCAGATATTGGCCCAGGCGCTGCGCAGCCGGCGCCAGCAGGCTGCTGTGGAAGGGAGCCGACACGGGAAGCGCCAGCGCACGCTTGGCGCCACGCTCCTTGAGCATCAGGCAGGCACGCTCGACCCCGGCCTTGGTGCCGGCGATCACGACCTGCCCGGGCGCATTGAAATTCACCGCCTCGACGGCTTCTCCGACCGTGGCCGCCGCCTGCGCGCAGGTTTCGCGCACGGCCTGATCGTCCAGGCCGAGCACGGCGGCCATGCCCCCGGCCCCCACCGGCACGGCCTCCTGCATCGCCTGGGCGCGAAAACGCACCAGCGGCAGGGCATCGGAGAACTCGATGGCACCGGCCGCGACCAGCGCCGTGTACTCGCCCAGGCTGTGGCCGGCCATCAGGGTGGGCATCGGCCCTCCCTCGGCGAGCCACACACGCCACAGCGCGATGCCGGCGGCCAGCATCGCCGGCTGCGTGTTGGTGGTCAGGTTCAGTTCCTCGGCGGGGCCCTGGCGCATCAGGGCGCCCAGGTCCTGGCCCAGCGCGTCGGAGGCCTCGCGCAGGGTCTCGCGCACCGCGGGATGCCCGGCCACGGCGTCCAGCATGCCCACCGACTGCGAGCCCTGGCCGGGAAACACGAAGGCAAACGATTTCATTTCGGCATCTCCTCCCCATGCAGTTCCCGGCGTCGCCGGGGCGTGTCGCGCCCGCGCCTCGCGCGGCGCGCCCACGCGGGTTGTTGTCAGAATTCGACCAGCGCGGCGCCCCAGGTCAGGCCACCGCCCACCGCTTCGAGCAGCAAGGTCTGGCCGCGGCGCACCTGCCCCGCGCGCACGGCGGTGTCGAGGGCCAGCGGGATCGAGGCCGCGGAGGTGTTGCCGTGCCAGGCCACCGTCTGCACCACGCGTTCGGCGGGAATGCCCAGCTTTTTCGCGGTGTGCAGCATGATGCGGATATTGGCCTGATGCGGCACCATCCAGTCCACGTCGGCGGCCGTGCGCCCCGCCTTGTCGAGCACTTCGCGGGCCACGCCCTCGAGCACGTGCACGGCCTGCTTGAACACGGCCTGCCCGTCCATGTGCAGGAAGGGACTGCCGCTGATCTTGCCGCCGTGGATGCGCCCGGGCGTGCACAGGATCGAGGCCTGGCGCCCGTCGCCGTGCAGCGCGCTGGACAGCACGCCCCCGCGCTCGCCCGGCCCCAGCACCACCGCGCCGGCCCCGTCGCCGAACAGCACGCATGTGGTGCGGTCGCGGAAATCCAGGATCTGCGAGAACACCTCGGTGCCGATGACCAGCGCGTGGCGCACCGTGCCGGAGCGCACGAACTGGTCGGCCACGCTGAGGGCGTAGATGAACCCCGCGCATACCGCCTGCACATCGAACACGGCGCCGCCCGGGCAGCCCAGGCGGCCCTGGATCAGCGCCGCGTTGGACGGGAAGATCATGTCCGGCGTGGAGGTGGCCACGACGATCATGTCGATGTCCTGCGCCTGCAGGCCGGCGTCCTGCAGCGCGCGCCGCGCCGCGTGCTCGCCCAGTTCCACGCTGCCCACCCCGGCCGCGGCGAAATGCCGCTGGCGGATTCCCGTGCGCTCGATGATCCACGCGTCGCTGGTCTCGATGCCGTCGCGCGCCAGGCGCTCGGCAAGATCGTCGTTGCTGACCGTCTCCGGCGGCAGATAACTGCCGGTGCCGAGAATGCGGGAATGGATCGACATGGAAATCGCGGTCCGGTTGAGGGATACGAGAAATTCGAAACAGGACGCCGCCGCGGGCCGGGGCGCCCGTCGCGCCAAGGCTTCAGGTCATTCGCGCGGGGCCCGCGTCGACCGCGGCCGTTGTCGCGGCGCCGGGATGCAGTTCGGCCAGGATGCGCTCGATCTCCTGCACCACACCGCCCTGCGCGGCCTCGCAGGCCCGCTCCAGCGCGTGCTCGAAACTGACCGCGTTGGCCGATCCGTGGCTCTTGAACACCAGACCGCGCAGGCCCAGCAGGGCCACGCCGTTGTAGCGCGCCGGATCCACCCTGCGGCGAAATCGGTGCAACAGCGGCAGCACCGCCAGCGCCAGCAGGCGCGTGCCCAGGTTGCGCGTGAACTCCTGGCGCATCATGCCGGTGAGCATGCGCGCGACGCCCTCGGTGGCCTTGAGGGCCACGTTGCCGACGAAGCCGTCGCAGACCACGATGTCCACGCCGCCCTTGAAGATGTCGTCGCCCTCGACGTTGCCGAGGAAATTCAGCCTACCCTCGGCATGGGCCTGGCGCAGCAGTTCGCCGGCGCGCTTGATCATCTCGCTGCCCTTGATCGCCTCTTCGCCGATGTTGAGCAGGCCGACCCCGGGGTTCGGGTGGCCGCCCGCGGCGGCGAAAGCCGTGCCCATGACCGCGAACTGCAGCAGGTGCTCGGCCTCGCAATCGACATTGGCGCCCAGGTCGAGCATCAAGGTGGAGCCGCCCGCGGCATTGGGCAGATAGGTGGCGATGGCCGGACGCTCGATGCCGGGAAGGGTCTTCAGCACGTAGCGGGCCACGGCCATCAGCGCGCCGGTGTTCCCGGCCGACACGCAAGCCTGCGCGGTGCCGTCCTTCACCAGCTCGATGGCGCGCCGCATCGACGAGTCCTTCTTGCGGCGCAGGGCGACCTCGACCGGGTCGTCCATGGCGACCACCTCGGTGGCGGCGACCACGCTGGCCCGCTCGTGCCCGAACAGCCCGTGCTTGCGCAAGCCCTCGCGCATGGCCTCGGGCTGGCCGACCAGCAGCACCCTCACCTGCGGGTGGCGATCGAGCAGCGCGCGGCAGGCGGGCAGGGTCTCGCCGGGACCATGGTCCCCGCCCATCACGTCAACGGCCAGGCAGACGTTCACGATCGGACACTCCCCGCCGAAGCAGGCGCGACCGGGCCGCGCCCGTACGTACCGGACGCCCGCCACCGCTCACGCGCCACGCGCGCCACGCAGGGGCGCGCCCGCAGGCGTCGCTTCACTCTTCGGTTTTGGTCTTCAGGACCTTGCGCCCGCGGTAAAAACCGCTAGGGCTGATGTGGTGGCGCAGGTGGACCTCGCCCGTGGTGGGCTCGAGAGCCACCGGCGGCTGTTCCAGATGCTGATGCGAACGGTGCATGCCGCGCTTGGACGGCGACTTCTTGTTTTGCTGAACGGCCATGGCCAAACCCCTGGGGAAAAATCGCGTGATTGTACACCGCGCCGCCCGCCCGCCCCCGCAGGGGATTGCAGCCAGCGCCGGATCAGTTGGGCTTGCGCAGCCCCGCCAGAACCGCGAAAGGCGAAGCCTGCGCCGGCGCCTCGCCGGCCCGCGTGGGCAAGGCCTGCGGACAGCTGTCGTGCATCGGCACCAGCGGAAGCGCCAGGATCAACTGATCCTCGACCAGCTCGGCCAGGTCCACGGGATGACGCGCGCAGAAGGCCTCCTCCTCGGACTCCAGTTCCTCGGCGTCCAGTTCGGGTTCCTCGTCGACCAGGCGCAGCACGACGGTGTCCTCCACCGCATGCCAGCAGCGCTGCAGGCAGCGCTGGCACAGCATCGGCAGCTCCGCCTGGACCCGCAGGCGCAGCAGCGGCTGCGCCCGATCCGCGGCATCGTAGCGCACCATGCCCTGCAGCTCCCACATCGCCCGCAGTTCGGTGAGCTGGCCGGGCTCGGCATGCAGCGAGGAAGCCAGGCGCGGCAAGGCGGACACCGGCACCCTGCCCCGCAGCGCGCCAGCGCGCAGGGCGAATTCCTTCAGGTTCAGGCGTCGCGGCAGATCCGCGTCGGCGGGCGGTTCCGGCGTATGCATGCAAGCAAGTGTATCTCTCGTCGCGCCGATGCAGCACACCGATACCCGGGCGAGTACGATGAAGAGCTCGCGGCCGGCTCGGGCGCCTGCCTGTCCCGCGGGGCGGGCTCCGGGACACCGGGCATCGCCCTACACTTGCGGATTTTCCAGGATCCCGAGCCGGCATTTCCCTTTTTCGAAGTATCGAGCATCGCCATGCAACTCCTGGCACATCTTTTCCCCACCGGCTGGGTTCATTTCCTGGGCGGCGGCGTGGTCATCGGACTGGGGGTAAGCCTGCTG
>DAIDHU010000412.1 GCA_027451915.1 Thiomonas sp.
GTCGCGGTTCGCGTAGTTGGGGTCGACGAACTTGTGCAGTTCGCTCATGCGCTCGAAGGCCTTGAGCATGGTCGGCGAGTTCAGCGCCTTCTGGTCGAGGTCGATGAAGGCCTTCTTGTAGAACTCGGGGCCGCCGGTGGAGACGACCACGCCGTCGAACATGGTGGCTTCCTGCCAGGACTGGCCGCCCACCGCCAGGCCGATGAAGCCGGCCTTCTTCACCTTCTCCAGGTCGGCGATGTACTGGTCCCAGGTGGTCGGCGCCGAGGTCACGCCGGCCTTGGCCAGCACCGCCTTGTTGGCCCACACCCAGTTGGTCGAGTGCACGTCGATGGGCGCGGCGATCCAGTTGCCCTTGTAGACATCGAAGGCCTGCAGGGCCTTGGGCACCTTGTTCGCCCAGTCACCTTTCTTGGCCAGGTCGTTCAGGTTCTTGAGCACTCCCTGCTTGGCCCAATCCGTGATGTCGAAGCCCAGCATCTGGGAGGCCGTGGGAGGGTCCCCGGCCAGGACGCGCGCACGCAGCGTGGTCATGGCCTGCGCGCCGCCGCCGCCGGCGATGGGCACGTCGTGCCATTGCACGCCCTGCGATTGCAGGTCGTTCTTCAGCACCTGCAGCGCGGCGGCCTCACCGCCCGAGGTCCACCAGTGGATCACCTGGACCTGTTTCTGCTGGGCCGAGGCGAAGGGCATGCCGGCTAGGCCGGCGAGTGCAATAGCGAGTACGGTTTTTTTCACAGTTGTCTCCACGAGCGTCTGTTGCCAGGTACTTGTCAAGCATGGTCCCGGATCTGGCTGACGCGAACCAGCCGGGGTCGGTTCACGCACGGCGGCTGCCGTGCGCGTGAAAAACTCGGGTGTCAGGGTGCGGCGAAGGCTGGGGCGGACTCCTCCTGAGTGGCTTCAGCTCGCGGCGCCGCCGGGGCGCAGCGCGGCCGCCTGCGCGGCGAGTTCGCGCACGCGGGCCCAGTCGCGCGCCGCGACCAGCGCCTCGGGGGTGATCCAGGAGCCGCCCACGCAACCCACGTTGGGCAGCGCCAGGTACTCGGCCGCATTGCCCGCGTGGATTCCGCCCGTGGGGCAGAACTGCAGATGGGGAAGCGGGCCGTGCAGGGAGCGCAGCAGCGCGCGACCGCCCACCGCCTCGGCCGGGAACAGCTTGAGGGTGTCGAAGCCCTCGTCGGCCGCGCGCATCGCCTCCGAGGCGGTGGCCACGCCGGGCAGGAAGGGCAAGGCGCTGGCACGGGCCGCGGCGGCGAGTTCGCCGGTCAGCCCGGGGCTGACCCCGAACACGGCGCCGCTGTCGACCGCGCGCTGCCACTGCCCGCGGTCGAGCACGGTGCCCGCGCCCACCACGGCGCCCGGCACCGCGTCGCGAATGCGGCGCATGGCCTCGAAGGCCGCGGGGGTGCGCAGGGTGATCTCCAGCACCGGCAGGCCGCCCTCGACCAGCGCGCGCGCCATGTCCACCGCCAGCGAGGCGTCGGGCACCACGATCACCGGCATGACCGGCGCCAGGCGCAACAGGTCCCGAGCATTCATCGCGCGGCCTCCACCGGCACGCGGGCCAGTTCGTGTTCATAATCGGGATGGGCGAAAGAGGCGGCGCCCTGCTCCGCCCCGTCGGCGTGCCGACGGAAGGAGGCGAACAGCTCGCGTCCCCAGCCGAACTCATGCGCGGAGGTATCGCCGGCCTCGGCCTTGCGGGCCTCCCACTCGTGCTGGGGAACCTGTGCCAGCAGCACGCCGCGCTGGGCGTCCACCGTCACGAGGTCTCCATTGCGCACCCGGGCCAGCGGGCCCCCGCTGACCGCCTCGGGCGTCACATGAATGGCCGCGGGCACCTTGCCCGAGGCGCCGGACATGCGCCCGTCGGTGACCAGCGCGACCTTGAAGCCGCGATCCTGCAGCACCCCCAGCGTGGGCGTGAGCTTGTGCAGCTCGGGCATGCCGTTGGCCCGCGGCCCCTGGAAGCGGATCACCGCCACCAGGTCGCGCTCGAGCTCGCCGCGCTTGAAGGCGGCCAGCAGCTCGTCCTGGCTGTCGAACACCACCGCCGGCGCGGTGATCACGCGCTGCTCGGGCTTGACCGCCGAAACCTTGATCACCGCCCGCCCGAGGTTGCCGGTCAGCAGCTTGAGCCCTCCGTCGGGGCTGAAGTCGCGCGCCACCGGACGCAGCACGCTGTCGTCCAGCGGCTGCGCGGGCACGTCGCGCCAGGCCAGGCGCTGCCCGTCCAGCCAGGGCTCGCGGGTGTAGGCGCGCAGGCCCTCGGCCGCCACGGTGCGCACATCGCCGTGCAGCAGCCCGGCATCCAGGAGTTCGCGGATCACGAAACCCACGCCGCCGGCGGCGTGGAAGTGGTTCACGTCGGCGCTGCCATTGGGATACACGCGCGCCAGCAGGGGCACCACGCGGGACAGATCGTCGAAATCGTTCCAGTCGATCTGGATGCCGGCGGCGCGCCCCATGGCCACCAGGTGGATGGTGTGGTTGGTCGAGCCCCCGGTGGCCAACAGTCCGACGATGCCGTTGATCACCGAGCGCTCGTCGATCATCTCGCCCACGGGCGTGAAACCCTGCCCGCCGTGGCACAGCGAGGCCGCGCGACGCGCCGCCTCCATGGTCAGGGCCTTGCGAAGCTCGGTGTTGGGAGGCACGAAGGCGGTGCCGGGAACATGCAGCCCCATCACCTCCATGAGCATCTGGTTGGAGTTCGCGGTGCCGTAGAAGGTGCAGGTGCCGGCGCTGTGGTAGGAGCGGGTCTCGGCCTCGAGCAGTTGCTCGCGGGTGATCAGGCCCTCCGCGTAGCGCTGGCGGATGCGCGCCTTCTCGTCGTTGGGCATGCCGGAGGCCATGGGACCGCCCGGCACGAACACGGCCGGCAGGTGACCGAAGGCCAGCGCTCCGATCAGCAGTCCGGGCACGATCTTGTCGCACACGCCCAGGTACAGCGCTGCGTCGAACATCTGGTGGGTCAGCGCCACCGCCGTGCCCATGGCGATGACATCGCGCGAGAACAGCGACAGCTCCATCGACGGCTGCCCCTGGGTGACGCCGTCGCACATGGCCGGCACGCCGCCGGCGAACTGCGCGGTGGCCCCGACCTCGGCCGCGGCCTGCTTGATCCATTCGGGAAACGCCTGCAGGGGCTGGTGCGCCGACAACATGTCGTTGTAGGCGGAGACGATGGCCAGGTTCGGCGGCGACAGTTCCTGCAGCTGCACCAGGCGCCCCTTGGCGGGAGCCGGCATCGCCGCGATCGCATGCGCCAGGTTGGTGCACGAGAGCTGGCTGCGCTGCACCTTGGAGCCGAAGGCCTCGCGGATGCGCCGAAGGTACAGAGCGCGCGTGCGGGTGCTGCGCTCGACCACGCGCCGGGTGATTTCGGCAACAACCGGATGAAGGGTGGGCTTCGGATCCATGGCTTTCCAGAATTTGAACGTAGCTTAACGACATGCGCAGGATGTCCGGATAGGGAAATCCCGTAGTTCAAAAGCCGCAAACGTCGACTATCTACTTGTTTTTGTAGGTCTTTTTGCGCAAATTGGACGATGCGTAACAATACTACACCATAACTCATTTCGTGTTGACCAGCTGTAGTTTCGCTACATACACTCTGCACCAGATGCCGTCGTCGCGCCGGCTCGCGGGCTCGACCCCCGCGGCGCGCCGCGGGCCATGCCAGCCTGCCGCGACGCGCCCGTCGGGCGCGGGGCGGGCACCCTCAACCACCAAGCCCCGCGAGACCCATGTCCACCACTCCTGTTTTTGACATGGTGCTGTTCGGCGGCACCGGCGATCTGGTCATGCGCAAGATCCTGCCGGCGCTGTTCGAGTCGCACCGCGACGGCACGCTGCACCCGCAGGGCCGCATCCTGTCGCTGGGGCGCAAGGCCGCCACGCGCGAGCAATACCTGCAACAGATCGAGCAGCAGTCGCGCCCGCACACCCGCGTCGAGGCGAACGACCCGCACTGGCGCAGCTTTGTCGAGCGCATCGATTTCCTCAAGCTGGATTCCTCGCAGGCCTCCGATTTCGAGGCCCTGGCCCAGCGCCTGCAGGGTGGCGATGCGCAGCGCGTCGTGGTGTGCTACCTGGCCACCGCGCCGCGCCTGTTCACCGAGATCTGCGCCAACCTCGCGGCCGTCGGCCTCAACCACCCCAGCGTGCGCGTGGTGCTGGAAAAGCCCCTGGGCAACGACCTGGCCTCCTCGGAAGCCATCAACGCGGAAGTGGCCAGGCATTTCAGCGAGCAGCAGATCTACCGCATCGACCATTACCTGGGCAAGGAGTCGGTGCAGAACCTGATGGCCATCCGGTTCGGCAACGTGCTGTTCGAGCCGCTGTGGCGTCGCGACTGGATCGACCATGTGCAGATCACCATCGCCGAGGAACTGGGCGTGGAAGGCCGCGGCGAGTTCTACGAGAAGACCGGCGCGCTGCGCGACATGCTGCAGAACCACCTGCTGCAGCTGCTGTGCATGGTGGCCATGGAGCCGCCAGCCACGCTGGACGCGGATGCCATCCGCGACGAGAAGCTCAAGGTGCTCAAGGCCCTGAAGCCCATCGGGGAGAACGAGGTGGCCAGCCGCACGGTGCGCGGGCAGTACCGCGCCGGCGCGGTGGACGGCAAGCCCGTCGTGGCCTACCAGCAGGAGGCCGACGTCGCCAAGGGCAGCCACACCGAGACCTTCGTGGCGGTGAAGGCGGAGATCTCGAACTGGCGCTGGTCGGGCGTGCCCTTTTTCCTGCGCACCGGCAAGCGCATGCAGGAGCGTCTGGCGGAGATCGTGATCAGCTTCCGCAGCGTTCCGCTGTCGCTGTTCGCCATGCCCGGCGGCCTGCAGGGCGCCAACCGCCTGGTGATCCGGCTGCAGCCGGCCGAGCGCATCAGCCTGCATTTCCTGGCCAAGGAGCCGGGCGACGGCATGCGCCTGCAACCCACTTTCCTGAACCTGGATTTCCTGTCCACTTCCAACCGTCGGCGCGCCGACGCCTACGAGCGACTGCTGCTGGACGTGGTCCGCGGCCAGTTGGGGCTGTTCATGCGCCGCGACGAACTGGCCGCCGCCTGGCGCTGGGTCGAGCCCATCCTCGAGACCTGGCAGCGCGATCCCTCTGAGCCCAAGTGGTATACCGCCGGCACCTGGGGGCCCGCCGCGTCCAGCGCGCTGCTGTCGCGCGACGGCGCGTCGTGGCACGAGGAGCTGTGACACCCATGGCCTGGTCGCTACGGGAATTCGCCGATGCGCAAGCGCAGGTGGACGCGCTGGCCGAAGCCGCGCGCGCATGCCTGGAGCGGGCGCTGCGCGAGCGCGCACAGGCCGTGCTGGCCGTATCCGGCGGGCGCTCGCCCATCCCCTTGTTCGCCCGGCTGCGCGAGCTGGATCTGGACTGGAGCCGGGTCATCCTCACCCTGGTGGACGAGCGCCTGGTGCCCGCCGGCCACCCGGACAGCAACGAGGGCCTGGTGCGCGAACATCTGCTGCAGGGCCGTGCCGCGAAGGCGCGCCTGCTCGGACTGGCCACGGACCCGGCGCTGGACCTGGGCGAGTGCGTGCGCCGCGCCTCGCTGGAGATCCCCCCGGTGGACCTGGCGCTGCTGGGCATGGGCGAGGACGGGCACACGGCCTCGCTGTTCGCCGGAGCCCCGGGAATCCAGGCCGCCCTCGACCCCGACAACCCCGCGCGCTACGTCGGGGTGATGCCCCCGGCGGCCCCGCACGCTCGCATCAGCATGAGCCTGTCGGCGCTGCTGCGCTGCCCGGACCTGCTGCTGTCCATCGCCGGGCAGGCCAAGCGCCGCGTATTCGACGCCGCCTGCGCCGACCCGCGCAGCGCGCTTCCGGTGGCGCGGCTGCTGCACCAGGACCGCGTGACGGTGCGAAGCTACTGGACCGCATGATGTCCACCTCCCTGCCCTACCTGCTGGCCGATATCGGCGGCACCAACGCCCGCTTCGCGCTGCAGCAGGACGGGCGCATCGGCGAGATTCGCGTGCTCGCCTGCGCCGACTACCCGAGCCTGCAGGATGCCATGCGCGCCTACCTGCGCACCGCCTCGACCCGGGTGCGCCACGCGGCTATCGGCATCGCCAACCCCGTCTACACGGACCGGGTGCGCATGACCAACCACCACTGGGAGTTCTCCATCGAGGCCCTGCGCCGCGAGATGGAACTGGAGACCTTCCTGGTGATGAATGACTTCGCCGCCCTGGCGCTGTCGCTTCCCTACCTGCCGGAGCAGGAGCTGCGCCGCATCGGCGGCGGCCAGGCCGAGCCGCGCGCGGCGCGCGGCGTGGTGGGCGCGGGCACCGGGCTCGGCGTGGGCGCGCTCGTCGCCACCGCCGACGGCTCCTGGCAGGCCGTGGCCGGCGAGGGTGGGCACGTGAGCTTCAGCCCGATGGACGAGGAGGAAGTCGAGCTCTGGCGCTTCGCGCGCGCGCGCCACGGCCATGTGTCCGCGGAACGGCTGCTGCAGGGGCGCGGGCTGGAGCTGATCCACGAATGGGTCTGCGCCAGCTCCGGCAGCGGCGGCCCGGCCCTGCCCGCGGCGCGCATCAGCGAACTCGGGCTGAGCGGCGCCGATGCGCGCTGCCGGCGCAGCCTGGACCTGTACTGCCGCATCCTGGGCACGGTGGCCTCGAATGTCGCCCTGACCGTCGACGCCCGGGGCGGCCTGTATATTGGCGGGGGTATCGTTCCCCGCCTGGGGGACTTTGTGCAGCAGTCGTCCTTCCGGGCCCGATTCGAGGACAAGGGAAGGCTGTCCGTGCTACTGGCGCGCATTCCCGTGCTCGTGATCCACAGCCCCTGGCCGGCGCTGATCGGCGCCGGCGTCGGACTGCGCCAACACCTGGAGCGTGCGCCCCATGCTTGAACGAATTCGCGACCAGTACGAGCAGCTCTCCGCGGCCGAGCGCAAGGTGGCCGACGAGCTGCTGCAGCACCCGAACGATTTCGTGCGGGCCGCGGTGGCCGACATCGCGCGCATCGCCGGGGTCAGCCAGCCCACGGTGATCCGATTCGCGCGCTCCGTGGGCTGCACCGGGCTGCAGGAGCTCAAGCTCAAGCTGGCCGGCAGCCTGGTCAGCGGCGTGCCCTACGTGCACGCCGACGTCACCGCGGGCGACAGCATCGCGGAAGTCTCGGCGAAGATCTTCGACAACGTGATCTCCGCGCTGATCAAGTGCCGCAACGAGGTCAGCCCCCAGAGCATCGAGGATGCCGTGGACCTGATCGCGCAGGCCCGACGCCTGGAGTTCTACGGCCTGGGCAATTCCGGCATCATCGCCGCCGACGCGCAGCACAAGTTCTTCCGCTTCGACATCCCCACGGTGTCCTACTCGGACCCGCACGTGCAGTCCATGGCCGCCGCGCTCCTGGGCCCGCGCGACGTGCTGGTGGCGATCTCCAACTCCGGGCGCACCAACGAGCTCCTGGATGCCGCGGACATCGCACTGGGCAACGGCTGCCGGGTGATCGCGCTGACCTCCCCGGGATCGCCGCTGGCGCGCATGGCGACCGTGGCCATCTACGCCAACGCGCGCGAGGATGCGGAGATCTACAGTCCGATGATCTCGCGCATCCTGCACCTGACCCTGATCGACGTGCTGGCCGTCGGTGTCGCGCTCAAGCGCGGCCCGGCCGTGATCCAGCCCCTGGAGCGGACCAAGCAGAGCCTGCGCACGCGCAAGCGCGAGGCCGAGGATCCGAGCTGAGCCCACCCTGCCACCACCGCCGCGCCCAGCCGCTCGCGGCGAGCCTGTCCTGAATCCGCGATGAGCCAACTGACCGAACTGCCCTCCTGGAAGGCCCTGTGGGGCCATTTCACCCGCGCCCGCGACTGGCACATGCGGGCCTTGTTCGAGGCCGATCCGCAGCGTGCCGAGAAATTCTGGCTGGAGCAAAGCGGCCTGCGCCTGGACTACTCCAAGAACCGCATCACCCCCCAGACCATGACCCTGCTGCTGCAACTGGCGCGGGAGGCGGGGGTGCCCGAGCGCATCCGCGCGATGTTCGCCGGCGAGCGCATCAACACCACCGAGCAACGCGCGGCCTTTCACATCGCGTTGCGCAACCGCTCGGGGGGGCCGATGAGCATCGACGGCGAGGACGTCATGCCCAGGGTACTGGGGGTGCTCGAGCGCATGGCGCGCTTCTCCGACGCCGTGCGCAACGGCGAATGGCTGGGCTATACCCAGCAGCCCATCACCGACGTCGTCAACATCGGCATCGGCGGCTCCGACCTGGGCTCGCTGATGGTGTGCCAGGCCCTCAAGGCCCACGCGCACCCGAGGATGAACATGCACTTCGTCTCCAACGTGGACAGCTCCCAGCTCAAGGAGACGCTGCGCCGCGTGCACGCGGAGACCACCCTGTTCATCATCGAGTCCAAGACCTTCACCACCCACGAGACCCTGACCAACGCGCACACGGCTCGCGAGTGGTTCGTGCACCGTGCCAAGGACCCCTCGGCCGTGGCACGGCATTTCGTGGCCGTGTCGACCAATCGCAAGGCGGTGGGGGAATTCGGCATCGACCCGGCCAACATGTTCGAGTTCTGGGACTGGGTGGGCGGGCGCTACAGCCTGTGGTCGGCGATCGGCCTGCCCATCATGCTGTACATCGGCGAGAAGAACTTCCTGGACCTGCTCGCCGGCGCCCACAGCATGGACCAGCATTTCCGCGATGCCCCGCTGGAGAGCAACCTGCCGGTGGTGCTGGGGCTGCTGGGTATCTGGTACATCAATTTCTTCGGCGCCGGCAGCCACGTGATCGCGCCCTACGACCAGTACCTGCATCGCCTGCCCGCCTTCATCCAGCAACTGGACATGGAGTCCAACGGAAAGCGCACCACCCTGGACGGACGCCTGGTGGACTACGAGACGGCGCCGATCATCTGGGGCGAGACCGGGATCAATGGCCAGCATGCCTTTTTCCAGCTGCTGCACCAGGGCACCCACATCTCGCCCATCGATTTCATCGCCTCGCTGGACGGTCGCGGCTCGCTTCCCGGCCACCACGAGATCCTGATGGCCAATATGTTCGCGCAATCGGAGGCCTTCATGCGCGGGCGCAATGCCGAGGAGGTACGCGCCGAGCTGCTGGCCCAGGGCATGGACGAGGCGGCCATCGAACACCTGCTGCCCTACAAGGTGTTCGACGGCAACCGGCCCAGCAACACCCTGCTGCTCGAGCGCCTGGACCCCTTCTGCCTGGGCGCGCTGGTGGCCCTGTACGAGCACAAGATCTTCGTGCAGGGCGTGGTGTGGAACATCAATTCCTTCGACCAGTGGGGCGTCGAGCTGGGCAAGCAGCTCGCGCATACCATCCTGGCCGAGCTCGAGGGGCGCAGTCCGCCGCAACCCCACGACGCGTCCACCCAGCGCCTGATCCAGCTGTACCTGCAAAGCAACCGCGGCCCCCGGGCCGGGTCCTGAAACCCTCATTTCCTGGAATCGATCCATGTTCGTGGTCTGCGGTGAAGCCTTGATGGATGTGTTCGGCGTGCGCGACACCCCGGGCGGCATGGACATGGATGCACGCGTGGGCGGCTCGCCGCTGAACGTGGCGCTGGGCCTGACCCGGCTGGGACAGCGCGCCGCCTTCGTCTGCACCCTGTCCCGGGACTTCCTGGGCGAGCGCATCGTGCGCTTCCTGCAGAACGAGGAGGTCGACCTGTCGCTGCTTCAGCGCAGCGCCTCGCGCACCACCCTGAGCCTGGTGGGCGTGGATTCCCGAGGAGTTCCGGCCTATTCCTTCTACGGCGAGGGCGCGGCCGACCGCGAACTCGACCTGCAGGCCCTGGGCGAGCTGCCCGAGCAGGTGCGCGCCATTCACCTGGGCTCCTTCGCGGTGGCGGTGCAGCCGGTGGGCACGGCGCTGCGCCGGCTGGTCGAGCGCGAGCGCGCCCGGCGCCTCATCGTCTGGGACCCCAACAGCCGGCTCAACGTGCAACCCGATCTGGCGCCCTGGCGCGAGTTGCTGGAGTGGATGCTCGCGCGCTGCGACATCGTCAAGATCAGCGACGAGGACCTGCATGTCCTGCTTCCCGGCAGCACCCCGGAAGCCTTCGCGCGCCGCGCGCAGGCCGCCGGATGCTCGCTGGTCGTCGTCACCCGCGGGGCGCAGGGAGCCGTGGCCTGGTCGCGCAGCGCGCAGGCCGAGGTGGCCGCGCAGCCGGCGGATCTGGTGGACACGGTGGGCGCCGGCGATACCTTCCAGGCCGCCATGCTGACCTGGCTGGCCGAGGCGGGCCTGCTGGCCAAGGAGGCCCCCGGCACGCTGGATGCCCGCTCGCTGGCGCAGATGCTCGAGTTCGCCGCGCGCGCCGCGGCCATCACCTGCTCCCGCCGCGGCGCCGATCTGCCGCGCCGGGACGAACTGCCCCGCTGATCCGGCCGGCACGGCCGGCCCTCCCCTGCCGCGACCGCGGCCTGCGCGAGGTCGCGCGAGGCGGCCGGGGTCATCCAGACGACCGTCGATTCGTTTACGCCGAATTTACGCGGCAGGCTGGATTTTTTACACCCTTTTGACGCACGGGTTCCTAGGCTTGCTCCTGTTGATTCACATCATGGGAGATCGCTGATGGCAGACCTGTTCTGGCTGTTCCCGGGGGCCGCCCTGTTCACGGCCACCGCGCCGTGGGCGCACGGCTGTGGCGTCCTGCGACAAGGCAAGGTGCAATGAACGCCCTGTACCTGATCGGTGCAGGCGTGACCCTGCTGCTGTTCGCCTACCTGGGCTGGGCGCTGGTGCGCGCGGAGGACTTCTGATGACGGCAGCTTTCATCGCGCTCGTCCTTGCACTTTTCGCCACGGTCGCGCTTGCCGCACCCGCATTGGGAGGCTACATGGCGGCGCTGGTCGAGGGCCGCATTCCCGCCTGGTTACTGCCCCTGGAAACGGGGCTGCTGCGCCTCGCGGGTGCCGATCCCGAACGCGAGATGGATTGGCGCTCCTACGCCAGGGCCCTGCTGGTGTTCAACGCGCTCGGAGTGATCGCGGTCTACGCCCTGCAGCGTCTGCAGGCCGACCTGCCCCTGAACCCGAACCACTTCGGCGCCATCGCGCCGGACTCGGCCTTCAACACCGCGGTGAGCTTCGTCACCAACACCGATTGGCAGGGGTACACCGGCGAAAGCGCCATGGGCAACCTGGTGCAGATGCTGGGCCTCACGGTGCAGAACTTCCTCAGCGCCGCCACCGGCATCGCGGTGGCCTTCGCGCTGATCCGCGGATTCGCCAGGCGCAGCAGCGCCACCATCGGCAACTTCTGGGTCGACCTGACCCGCATCACCGGCTACGTCCTGCTGCCCCTTGCCTTCGGCCTGGCCTTGGTACTGGGCAGCCAGGGCGTGCCGCAGACCCTGCAGTCCGACCGCGTGGTCGCCTCCCAGAGCGTCCGTCAGACCCTGCCCATGGGACCTGTGGCCTCGCAGGAGGCGATCAAGGAGCTGGGGACCAACGGTGGCGGCTTCTACAACGCCAACTCGGCGCACCCTTACGAAAATCCCAATGCGTGGACCAATCTTCTGGAGATCTTCTCCCTGCTGCTGATTTCCGCCGCGCTATGCCACAGCTTCGGCCGGGTCGTGGGCGACCGGCGCCAGGGCTGGGCCCTGCTCGTCGCCATGGCCCTGATGCTGGGCACGGGCATGGGCCTCGAGGCCCACTTCGAGCAGCAAGGCAACCCCCGATTCGCCGCCCTGCACATCGACCAGTCCGCCGGGGCGCTGCAGGCCGGGGGCAACATGGAGGGCAAGGAGACCCGCTTCGGCATCGCCTCGACGGCCATTTTCAGCGCCGCGACCACAGGCACCTCCACAGGCGCGGTGAACTCGATGTTCGACTCCGATACCCCGCTTGGTGGCCTGGTTCCGATGGTGCTGATGCAACTCGGCGAGGTCTCCCCCGGCGGGGTCGGCACCGGCCTGTACGGCATGCTGCTCGTCGCACTCATGGCGGTGTTCGTCGGCGGGCTGATGATCGGGCGCACCCCCGAGTACGTGGGCAAGAAGATCGAGTCCTTCGACATGAAAATGGTCGCGCTCGGTCTGCTGATCTCGCCGCTGCTGGTATTGCTGGGCACGGCCGTGGCCTCGGTCACCGCGGCCGGACTCGCCGGCCTCGGCAACCCCGGAGCCCATGGATTCTCGGAGATGCTCTACGCCTTCACCTCGGCGGCCAACAACAACGGCAGCGCCTTCGCGGGATTGAACGCCAATACCCCCTTCTACAACCTCACCCTGGCCGTGGCGATGTGGTTCGGGCGTTTCGTGACCATCATCGCCGCGCTCGCGGTGGCCGGATCGATGGCCGCCAAGAAGCGTCTGGCCGTTTCGAGCGGAACCATGCCGACCCACGGGCCGCTGTTCATCGCCCTGCTCATCGGCACCGTGGTCCTGGTCGCCGCGCTGACCTTCTTTCCCGCGCTTGCCCTGGGGCCGATCGCCGAGCACTTGAGCCTCTGGGGGGTGAACTGACATGTCGCGTCGATCGCTTCCCCTGTTCGATCCAGCGCTGCTGGGGCCCGCGCTGGTCGAGAG